>JAPHTO010000137.1 GCA_026196955.1 Colwellia sp.
AACTTAGAAAGGCTTCATACAGCTAACGGTGATCTGGCACCAGTAGAATATGAGCAAAGTTCCTTGAAAAAAGTGTCCTGATTTAGTTGTGCAGAACAGTATATTCACCTAACTTGCGTTCAATATTGATTAAAGATTTAGAGAATATCGTCAAGTTTGATTGATACTCAGCCTCACTCTCGCTTCTCATTGTACTACACTGTGGTACATAGTTTTTTGAACCGTAATTTGCCCAAGCTTCAATTAAAGCAGCTTCCTCTTTGGTATTTGGTTTATATAGTCCCTCATAAAGCGACTCCAAATAACTAACAATAGCATCAGCATCAAATAAAACGTCTTTATTATCTGTAATTAATATCGGTGCTTTTCCATTTGGTGATAGTTCAAACAAGCAATTGTAAGTATTTGTTAAATAAAACTCTTTAAATAACTGTTCAAAGTCTTCTGAAACTGTTTTTTCTGCGATACCTGTAGCTAACACTGTTTTCTGCCATGCTTGTGTTTTTGGTAATCCACATAAAAAATCATAACCCGTGTGTTTTTTCACTATGCCTGCTCGGTGTAACAGTGGTAACCATGCAATATCTACATTGCTTAACGTGTTTGATTTGTAGAATGTTGAATCTATCGTTAATTGTTTTTCCATTTTTGTAAATGCAGAAATTAATTTGTCAGAACGCTCTGTAAAGGTTTCTTTATCTTTACTATTCATGGTTCCACATTGAACAAGGTAGTTTTTTGAACCTAAATAGCTCCATGCTCGGTCTAGCGCACGTTGCTCATTTGTAAGCCCTTTTTCTAATCCACCATATTCATCTTCGATATATTCAATAATGGCATCAGACTCAAAAAGTGTTGTACCTGATTCTGTCACCATAATGGGTACTTGCCCATTTGGAGATATATCTAGAAACCATTTTGGTTTATCTTTAAGGCTTATGTATTCAATTTCATAAGAGATGTTTTTTGCTTCTAACGCAGCGGTAACACGTTGTACGAAAGGGCAAATTTTATAGCTAACTATTTTAATCATTTTTAAGTCTCTTCATTTTAAGTTTAAGTAATTTATACCTAGTAACACGAAGGACTTTAAAAAAAGACGAAATTTAAGTGAAATATTATAAAAATAATTTCATTATAGTTCTGTAGAGTACGTTTATGTTAGTTTGAAGGTAGGAATTATCGTAGGTCTACGTCTGCAATGAGCTTAATGCAGTCTGTCAGACTTAGTTAAGCTCTGATATTTTCAAGCGTTAATTCAGGCTTGTTCAATGAAATAATGCAATTAAGCTTAATTGTCTAGGCTGGTAATTTTTCCTCATCGGCTACTCTAGGTTTTCTATTTTTTATCGCCAAATCTATAGCGCAGTTAGCTTTTAATTTTATTAAATAAAATTAGCTCATTGCCTGAGCCGTATTCTGATATCACGCCATTTCGGCTTACACCTAACGTAGATATATATAGATCTTCGGCATAATTTCCTTCTGAAGTTGTTACCATAACAGAGCCAACATCGTACCCTAGCTCAGTAACATGAGTTTTGAAAAGTTTAAAAGATTCAGATATTAGTTTTTTGCCAATTCCTTGTCCAGCATGCTCAGGATGAACCCCAATTTGATCTAATTCAACAATGGTATTAGCGCGAAAACCATTTTTGACACTCCACAAGATATAACCCTGAATAGATTTCTCATCCCCGTAGACGTAATACACAGACTTAGGGAATGAATTCATACAAGAATATATCCATATTTCATGATTAGCTTCTTCAGCAAAACACACTGAGTAAACTTTTGAAATACTACTTATATCAGATTTGTTAGCTTGTCTAATTATCATAGTGTATTGATCTCGGAGATATTGTTTTCGCATTTAAATAATTACATGGTTGCTATTATTTTATCTAAACCTTGCTTTGATAATTTAACCGCTTCAAGTGGTGTTAAACCATCAGGATATTCTTCTTGCTCTATCACGAACCATTTTGTTCCACCAACGGTAATATCTGCTTCTAATACCGCAGACCAATCTGTAACATCGTCGCCAACGATAGGGCGTTTACCATTAGTTGCCATTTTTGCTGCTACCGCTTTTGGTAATTTTGCTTTAATATGCGTTGTTAATGTACGGCCAGCATAGCGGTTAATGTATTCAACCGGATCTTTTTCGGCGATGGTTACCCAGCCAACATCCATTTGTAGCACTAAATCTTTTGGTGTTGATTTTGCAATATGATCCCAAAATGTTGAGTTTTTATGGGCGTTAAATTCTTGATCGTGATTGTGAAAACCAAAATGAAACCCTTCAGCTTTAAGTTTAGTAAATACAGAGACTAAATCGGCAATAAAGCTATCAACCTGTTGTGCATCCCAAGCTCTTTCATCCCACGGAATAATTAAGGTATCAGTGTCTAGGGCTTTATAATAAGCAACAGTTTGTTCATAGTGTTCAGCATCGAAGGCGTCGAACTTAGCATGTGCTGAGCTTACTTTTAACCCTAAGCCGTCTAAAAAGACTTTAAGTCCTTTAGCATCATTTACGTAAGGGCCAAAGTCTCCTGCAAATTCAACACCGTCAAAGCCCATATTGGCTATTTGAGTTAATGTGCCTTTAAAGTCTTTTTTCAGTTCATTTTTGACTGACCATAACTGCACGCTAATTTTAGGCATTGTTTTATTTTGAGATTGCTTACTATTGATTTGTTTATGGGTGTCGTGTGCTTGAGTTAAATAAGACATGATCATAATAGTCACAAAGGTTATATATTTTAATATTTTCATTTCGTTCCTGCTCTTTTAAAAGTTATATTCGTTTCGCGGCTAATTCTCTGACAGCATAGTCAACAGCTCTAGCGGTTAAGGCCATAAAAGTTAAACTGGGGTTTTGTACTGCCGATGAGCAAAAACTTGCTCCGTCGGTGACAAATAAATTGGGAATGTCATGGCTTTGATTAAAACCATTTAACACCGATGTTTTAGGATCACGCCCCATTCTTGCCGTACCTAGTTCGTGAATAGCTAATCCCGGAGGACCATGTTTTGCGTGGCCTGAAACATTTTTCAAACCAGCAGCTTTCAACATGTTAATGGACTGCTCTGTAGCATCTTCCATCATTTGCTTTTCATTTTCCGAAAACCTAACATCAAACTCGATTTGCGGAATTCCCCATTTATCTTTTAACGTTGGATGTAAACGCATTTGGTTTTCAAATCTAGGTAACATTTCACCTTGAGCATATAATTCAAATCGCCATTTACCAGCCTGTTTCAATTTGTTTTTATACTCAACGCCTAAGCCATCTTGGTGTTGTTGAGCATCCCAGCCTTCTCGGTAAGCTTTACCCCCTAATGCGTAGCCTCTTAAGAAGCCCCGCTTAGGGTCTGGCTTATAATAGAAATTAGGGATCATGATGCCTGAAGGTCGGCGTCCTGAGTAATATTCATCTTCATACCCCTCAAGATCGCCAGAAGCTCTTGAATTGTAGTTATGATCCATTAAATAATGACCTAATACACCTGAGCTATTGGCAATGCCATTGGGGAATTTTTTCGAGACAGAGTTCATTAATATTTGTGTTGAACCTATGGTTGACGCACAAACAAAAATAACCTTGGCGAAATATTCACGTTCACTTAAATCATTGTTATCTATAACGCGTACGCCTTTAACACGGTTGGTCGCTTCATCATAAATAAGGCTGTGTACGACACTATTTGGCGCAATATGTAGGTTTCCGGTTTTGGCGGCCGCAGGTAGGGTAGAGCTTTGCGTTGAAAAATAAGCCCCGAAAGAACAACCCGCATGACATTCATTTCGTGCTTGACACTTAACTCGCCCTTGTTCAACGTGTAATTTGGTCGGTTGAGTTAAATGCGCTGTACGCCCCATAATCATCGGTCGTTCAGGGTATAATTTGGCAAATCTTGCTTGAATATCTTTTTCAGGAGTTGTCATTTCAAACGGGGGTAAAAACTCACTGTCAGGTAAATTTGGTAGGTTTTCTTTAGAGCCGCTGATACCTGCATGTATTTCAACATGTGAATACCATTTTTCAATATCTTTACTGCGAATAGGCCAATCGTTGCCATAGCCGTCAAGTTTATTGGCATTAAAATCGTACTCACCTAAACGATAGCATTGACGATGCCATAACAAAGACTTTCCACCTAACATATTTCCACGGATCCAAGTAAATTCAGTGCCTGGTTTGGTGGTGTAAGGTAAGTCACGATCATTACCAAAAAAGTGCTTTGTGGTGTTACCAAAAGCGTAACATTGCTTTTGAATATTATGCTGTTGGTCGACTAAAATGTTTTCAACTTTGCCACGATGCTCTTGGTTCCACATTGGGGTATTTTCACCAATATAGTCTTTGCGATGTTCAACAACACCGCCACGCTCTATCATTAACGTTTTATGGCCACGCTCACAAAATTCTTTCGCTGCCCAACCACCAGAAATTCCAGAGCCGATAACAATGGCATCATAAACTTCACTGGTTTTATTTATATATATTTGTTCTTTCATTATTGTTATCTCATATCAAATAAACTGATCAAGGTGCTCTTGCCAAGCATTAAGCTAGCCATTGAACTGATGCTGATTAATCAAATAAGCCTCTGGTAGCCCATGTAGGATCAGAGCTTTTATAAGGAATTGAGCCTTTAAAACCACCCGGTACAGGGTCATAGCGTAGTTCTTGAGTTGCGCCCACTTCTGATGTGTAATAGCCAAAGCAAATAAGCTGTTTTAACTTTTTAAATGCTTTGCGCTGAGTTTGAACAAAGCGTTTTTCCCCAAGATCAAGTTCAGTTAATAGTTGAAATTGTTGTTCAGCGTTCAGTTTTAGAAATATGGCAGACAAAGACTGTTCAGCGATCTGGTTAATTAAACTAAGTAGCTCAATGGTTTGCTCTTGTTCAACCTTGCTGTGGCAATGAAAAAGCTGGTTATCAATAAAACCATGGGTATCAACTTCAGCAGCTCCTAAGGTGTCTGTTTTAGGAATAACGATGGCGCATATTTGTTTAAGTAGTCTTAACTGAGCGCTATTAAACACTTTCCCATCAGTTAAAGTGCTGTCAGCACTTGGCACATAAGCCATTGCAACAGAAATCGCATTGCCAGATAATATTGAGCCAATGGCAGCACCACCAAACATGGTTGTTACATTTTTTAAAAAGCGACGCCTTGATTTTTCTTGTCTTCCCATACCTATAGTTTGTTCATGGGTTGAAGTCTGCTTATTTCTCATAACCAATTTCCTTTTAACTTTGTCAGTAACTATTTCTTTAATGCTTAATAAACGTGCTAAATGAAAGGTTAACTGAGTTGTGAAGCTGCTTCGGTTGATGATTTTTCTTTATTTGCATTTCTTTTCTTCATGTATATGTATAAAAACGTGAAAGCAATAATGAGTGCTGCGGGGAAAAGCGAAAGGTTGGCTAATACGCTTTGTCCTGCTGCTAATTCTGGATTAACACCTGTTACTGCTGCTGCATTGGCTTTTGCACGTGCACTATCAATCCAACTACCAATCACTGGGTTCCATAAACTTAAGGCAAACATGCCTGCGCCGCCTATCATCGACATTCCTAAAGCGCCACTTTCAGGAATATTTTCAGCGACAAAGCCAACCATAGTTGGCCAAAAATACATTACGCCAATTGCAAATAATATCGCGGCAATATAAACCATTGAGCCCGTTGCTATGCTCATCGCATAGATACCTGCAGTTGCGACCACGGCAGAAAACAACAATACACCAACAGGGTTTAAACGATGGATAATAGGGCCTGCAAAGTAGCGACCTACAGCCATTAATCCTGTTATTAACGCCATAATTAACATAGGTGATGCACCTGATGCCCCTAAAATTCGCTCAATCCATTGCTGTGTACCCAATTCGGCAGTGGTGGTTAATGTCATACAAATTGCCATAAAAATAAATAGCGGTGAAAATAACGCTTTAACATTGTCTGTCGTTGAGACTTTAATCGCAATAGACTTTGGAAATGCTTGTTTTAAGGTCATCACACCATATAAAAAAGCAGGAATTAACATTACTGCAATTTGTAATTGCCAACCTAAACCTGCATCAGTCATCGCTTTTGAAATTAGTGCACCAATCACTATTCCACCAGGAAACCAAACATGGAAGCGGTTTAGCATAGTAGTTTTATTATTTGGATAGGTTTCTGCGATTAATGGATTACAACCAGCTTCTACCGCGCCATTAGCAAAGCCAATAAAGAAGGTGGAAATAAGTAATCCCCAAAACCCGCTTGCAGACATGGTCAGGAACAATCCAGCTAAGTGACATATAAAAGCAATCAGCAATAGTTTTTTAGCGCCAAGGATGTTGTATAAGGCGCCGCCGATCATCATGGCAACAGGAAAACCAAGAAATGCCATGGCATTTACCCAGCCCAATTGACTATCGGTAAGTGCAAGCTCTTGCCCTAACTGGCTTAGAATTCCTGCGCGAATGGCAAAGGTCATTGATGTGACTAGCAAGGCTAAACAACAAATGATAAAAATGCGTGATGAAGTTTTTTCGCTATTGGCTATATCCACTGTCATTTTCTCGTTCCTACTTAGTTAGGTAAAAGGCCTAAAAGACGCTTGTTACTATTATTATCTGTGGCTACCGCAGCAAAATCGTCAAACGCTTTTTCTGTCGGGTTAATAAGGTGATCGGCAATAAACATGGCACCTTCTTTAGCACCATCTTCAGGGTGTTTTATACAACATTCCCATTCAAGTACTGCCCAACCCGTAAATCCATATTGGGTAAGTTTGCTGAAAATCGCTTTAAAATTAATTTGCCCATCGCCTAAAGAGCGAAAACGTCCAGCTCGGTCTTGCCAAGATTGAAAACCGCCATACACGCCGCTGCGACCTGAAGGATTGAACTCAGCATCTTTAACATGAAAAGCTTTGATGCGTTCATGGTATATATCGATAAATGCAAGGTAGTCGAGTTGTTGTAAAACAAAATGACTAGGATCATATAAAATATTGGCGCGAGGGTGGTTATCTACCGCGTCGAGGAAGCGTTCAAAGCTTGCACCGTCGTGCAAATCCTCTCCGGGGTGCAGTTCATAGCAGACATCAACTCCTGCATCATCAAACGCATCTAAGATGGGTAGCCAGCGACTCGCTAATTCTTCAAAACCTAACTCAACTAAGCCCGGTGGGCGCTGAGGCCAAGGATAAAATGTATGCCACAACAAGGCACCCGAAAAAGTAGCATGTGCTGTTAAGCCTAAGCGAGCACTGGCCTTAGCGGCACACTTTAATTGTTCAATGGCCCATAGGGTTCTTGCTGGCGGGTTATTTCGTAATGCTGGTGGTGCAAAACTATCAAACATTTGATCATAAGCTGGGTGTACTGCCACTAATTGACCTTGTATATGAGTAGAAAGCTCAGTGATCACTAAACCTGCATCAGTAACAATCTTAGTAATTTCATCACAATAGGCTTGGTTTTGTGCCGCTTTGTCTAAATCGAAAAGTTTCGGATCTGTGGGTAGTTGAATACCTTTATAACCTAAATCAGCAGCCCAACCACATAAGGAGGCTAAATCATTAAACGGTGCCGCTTCTCCCATAAATTGAGCGAGAAAAATAGCGGGGCCTTTAATTTTTTTCATTTTCTTCTGCACTTTCTTTTTCATGAAATGTCTCTATATTCCTTTATTTAGCAGCTCGGCTATGATTAGCTGGTATCGTTATACTTTGAGGCTTTAGCAAGAACTTGTGCCACTTCAAGTCAGATTGACTTGCCGCGACAACATTTTCAATAAAGGCCATACCTCTAATAGCAGATTCTATTCCGGGGACATCATGCATCGCAGCTTTGTTTATTTCTTTGATAGTAGGGTCGGAAGTACTTGAAAATATCCGACTCCGTATTTGATAGGAAAACTGGGTGTAAATATTAGCAAATGCTTCGAGATAACCTTCTGGATGACCTGCTGGAGTTCGCATATTTGCTTGTGTTATTGCATCCATTTCACCAACACCTGCACGAATAAGCTGGCTTGGTTTATCAGAATATTTTATCCAGACACTGTTGGGTTCTAGTTGCGACCACTCAATACTGGCTGTTTCGCCATAAACGCGTAACTTTAGGCTATTCTCTTCACCAACGGATATTTGACTAGCTTGTAACGTGCCTTGTGCACCAGAATCAAAGCGAAGTAATACAGTGCCGTCATCGTCGAGTAAACGACCAGCAACACTAGTTGATAAATCAGCGCAAATTTCTGTAATAGCTAAACCGGTAACGTATTCGGCTAAGTTGGCAGCGTGAACACCAATATCGCCCATGCAACAACTAATGCCTGATTTTTTAGGATCTAAACGCCATGCTGCTTGCTTGCTATCTTCATCACTTTTATGGGCTAACCAACCTTGTGGATATTCAACTACAACTTTCTTAATCTTACCTAATTGACCTTGTGTAATGCGCGACTTAGCTTCTTTCACCATAGGGTAACCAGTGTAAGTATGAGTTAAACCGTACAATAAGCCTGTTTGCTCAATAATATTTTTCAACGCGAATGTTTGTGCTAAATCAACCGTTGCTGGTTTATCAGACATGACATGAAAACCATGCTCAAGTGCCATTTTTGCTACGGGAAAGTGCAAGTGGTTAGGGGTAACTATTGCCACCATATCCATGCGTTTATCCTCACCAAGCTTTGCTTCATGTGTGAACATTTCTTGATAAGAGCGATAACAGCGCGACTCATCTAAATACAGCGCTTTACCGGATGCAACTGCGTTATCAGGATCAGAACTAAAAGCTCCACAAACTAACTCAATCTGATTATCTAGCTGTGCGGCAATGCGATGAATCGCGCCAATAAAAGCACCTTTGCCACCACCAACCATACCCATTCTAATTTTACGCATCATTAATGACTCTTTTTTCAGACCCTAATGTCTTTGGCATTTAATAAACTAATCGAAAGATTCGCCAAAGGTGATGATTTACTATAAAGATTTTTTTCTGTGAAGTGTTAAGAGTAAATCGGTTTTGTATACAACAAAATCGGCGTTGTGTTTACATTGAAAGGGCTCATTGTGGATTATGCTTGCTTTACTAAAGGAAGTTGAACACCACTGGGCTTGGCAGATTGCTGGAAGAAAAAACAAACTCACGTTGTTTTAATTTGGAGTTTTGCTTTGCTACATTATCAATTTTTATAAATCACACCATCAAGTTATTCTTTTTATCTTAAAGAAGGTAAGATAAGTTTGAACAGGCAATCATATTTTAAGTTTCGTAAACAGGTTATATTTTTGTGACACAAGCCCTATCAGAAAAGAGTAAAGAAAAAAAACTACAACATTTCTATATTGCTGAAGAGCAATCTATTTACTTGCTTAATCATAAGGATGCCACCAAGTTAAAAGAATGGGTAGAGCTTTGTCAGCAGCAGTTAAAGCATTTAGGTTATAACAATATAGCTTTACTCGGTAAAGGTGCGTATGGCTTTGTTTTCTCAGCGATAAATGTAGCTGGTGAAGATGTGGTGTTTAAATTTTCCCGATTAAATTTACCCCAGCACGTGCAAGATAGGCTCAGTGAGGAAGCTGAAATTCAAGGGCAATTAGAGCACTCAAGAATTCCAAAGGTGATTGATTATCAAAAAATTAAACGTCAATCTATCTTACAAATGAGTCGGGCTCCGGGTATTGATTTAGAAAAACTTTCACATCAACAAGGTCCCCTAGCGCCAGAATTAGTGGTGAGTATCGCTATTCAGCTCGCTGAAATACTTCTTTATTTACGAGACTCAAATCAACACCCGCAGAATAAACCCTATGTTCATGGCGATATAAAACCTTCAAATGTTGTTTTTGATGAAAAAACAGGGTTAGTGCAGCTTATCGACTGGGGCTCATCGGTTATTGCTCAGCTTGATGTAAAAGGACAGAGCACAAGCAATAATGTTATGGATTTAATGAGTAGTGATCTACAGCACAGTAATGCTAGGCTGGGGGATGTTTATTTTATTGGCCCTGAGCAAATAAGTGGTGGCTTGTCTTCACCACGATTTGATGAGCAAGGATTAGCAGCAACCTTGTATGCTATTGCTTCAGGTCAGTCTTGTCGCTACGGCACAAAAATTATTCCGCCCAATTCATTAGGTTTACCGAAACTGTTAGCCAGTGTTTTAACCGAAATGCTGAGTGATGACGAAAAAAGACGCAGCCAAGCGGGAGATTATTTTTTCAATAATTTAACTTATTTAAAACAATTAGTGCTATCAAGTACGCCAACAGCCACGCATACTGAACCGCTTATTCCTGTATGGATAAAACCAAAAGCATCATCAAAAGAAGGGGATATTGATACCGTAGTTTATGGCTCTCGAAAATCCTTTTTAAGGGAAGAGTCGAGTGGCGAACACTTAAATGACATTGATGATGTACAGTTAGAGAAATACTATAAAAATTACTTAATGGGCATGGGAGACAATGAAAAAGCTTTTATTGCCGCTTTAAGTCGACTAGGTAACTTTCCCGTCGTGGGCGGATTAGCAATTCGTTGGGCAAAAGAGGGGGTTTATATTGATTCTAATTTAACTTTGTTTGACCCTCAGCTTAAAGCCTCATTTGAAAGTGCGGTGAATAATATGATCCATTTGGCGCAGGGGATTTTTCGAATTGGTATGTTTAAAAGTTGTTTGTTTAATGCGCGAAATACGCTACATGTCGAACGAAAAGATCAAAGCCAGCCCTTTAGTGCTCACCCTGAGCAGCGAATTACGTTTGAGGTCAGTGATGTGGCTGATATCGATGATATTACTCGGCTGCATTCTTATTTTGAAGATGGAAAAGACCCCGATGAATACTTGTATTTGCCTGATGAAATGATGGCTGTTTTAGCTCGTCTTAATTTAATTCACCATACAGGCTGTATTATTTTTGAGGTGTTGCCTACCCATTTAAAGATACATAGTTATTTAATGTTACTAAACCATGATAAAGAGGAAGAGTTTAGCCAATGTTTAGCCGAGCTATTAAAACTATTGCCTACCATTAATGGTATTGGTATTTCAGGTTTTATGAAGCTACCTTATAAAGACACACGTTTTTTTGAACATATTAATAGTTTAGCTGAGCGTTTTTACCCTAAAAATCCTAAATTAACTTAAGCAATTAAGGAGCTACTTATGTATGGGAATCAAATTGGTGATATGGCGTGGATGGATTTATCTGTGCCTGATGCTGAGCAAGTAAAAAGGTTCTATCAAAAAGTGCTTGGTTGGCAGAGTGAATCGGTCAGTATGAGTGACGATGGTGAATCCTATGAAGATTTTGCAATGAGCTCTCAAGAAGAAGCTCCTTCATCAGAAACGTCATCTGATCGTTTTGTTACCGGGGTTTGTCACAGCAAAGGTGCAAACGCGGATATGCCATCAGTATGGTTACCCTATTTTTTAGTTGCAGATATTGATGTTGCTGTTGCTACCGTAAAAGCAGAAGGTGGTGAATTAACAACAAAAATAAAATCTATGGGTGATGATCGCTACGTGGTTGTTAAAGACCCATCGGGTGCTCAATGCGCTTTGTATCAAAAAAGCAATTGATATAAATAGTTTAAAATAAAAAAATCAGGTGCTAACCATAGGCTGCTTTATTTCTTTTGTTTTCAGTTTGATAAACCTTGTTTTCTATTTTACTTCTCAAAGCTAATCTATTTTTATCTAGTAAAAATAGATTAGTTTTGTCAGAATGATTTTAAGAAAAAATCCCAAAATATTCATAATAAGAAAAAGGTTGCTAATGCACTGGCGGAAAAAAATTGCTCATTCGTCTTTGATGTTTGTAAGCGAGAAACTTACAGTTAAAGCTTTTGAACAAGCAAAATTTAACTCTGCCAGTATAGTAGCAATGTTGTCAATTGCTTGTGTTCCTTGTGTGCAAAGTGCTGAGTTAACTGAAACTATACCGTTCAATATCCCTAAACAAAGAGCAGATTTATCGCTTACTCAATTTGCAGAGCAAGCGGATTTAACGTTAATTTTTTCATTTGATAAAGTCAGTGACACAACGGCCAATAAATTGTCGGGAAACTACTCAGTTGAACAAGCGATTGACTTATTACTTGAAAATACCGACTTAGTTGCAACTATGAGTGATCAAGGTCTGCTTTCCATCAATAAGAAAGATGGTTTGGGCAAAGCGGATGATAAGTTTAAAAAAAATACATTATCGAGTTCAACCAATACTGTATTAGATCCTAGTGTATCGACACAAACAAATACTGATGACACTAAAGTTGCAGAAAAAGAAATTGAAGTCATTGAAGTTAAAGGTATTCGTGGCGCTCTTGGCCGCGCTCTAGATACTAAGCGTCAAGCGAGTGGCGTTGTCGATTCAATTTCATCTGAAGACTTTGGTAAATTTCCAGATACTAATCTTGCCGAGTCATTGCAGCGTATCACAGGGGTTTCAATTGATAGGTCTGGCGGTGAAGGTCAAAAAATTACCGTGCGTGGTTTTGGGCCACAGTTTAATACCGTCTTAGTTAATGGTCGTCAACAAGCATCAGAAGATCCCGGTCGAGATTTTAGTTTTGACACTATTGCGGCAGAAATGGTGCGTAGTTTAGATGTTCATAAAACCTCATCTGCAAGCTTACAGTCAGGTGGTATAGGTTCTACTATTAATGTTAAAACGGCCAAACCTTTTGCATTAAGCGGTTTTAAATTAGCTGGAAGTGTCAAAGATACTTACGATGACAACAGCGAAGAAACTTCTCCACACGCGTCACTTTTAGTCAGTAACACCTTTAATGATGATACCGTTGGGGCATTATTTGCTATCTCTTATTTAGAGCGTGAAACCCGCTTAAATAGAGCACAGTCAAGAGGTTGGCGTGAAAATTCCTCGTTTACTCGTGGTACGCCAATGACAATATCAGGTGATGTTTATCAAGGTGATGTTTTTATTCCACAGAATTTTGATTCGTTAGTGACTACTGAAAATCGTGAGCGTACAAATGCTAATTTGGTATTGCAATATGCTCCTAACGACAGTCTTATTATCACTGCTGATGCCTTATATTCTGATTTTGATGTACGTTCAGATACTACATCTTACGGTCATTGGTTTACCTCTGATAATGTTGAAGATGTTGTTGTAGATGATAACGGTACTGTTACAGAGATGTATCAACAAGTAGGCCTAGCGACTGATTTTCATGCCAAAAAGGCCGATCGTTTAACTGATTCGCTATCTATAGGTTTGAATTTTAGCTGGGATGTTAACGACAACTTAAATATGAAGTTCGATTTGAGTAATTCAAATGCAAAACGAGAAGCCAATAACGGTAGAGGTGGCAGTATAGCGCTATTAGGTTACGCTAACCGTGTACAATGGAACCTTGATGATAATATTTTGCCTTATTACACTGATTTTGCTGCACCAAATCCAAGTATTTATAGTGGTCAGCAAAAGCAAAATGAGGCTCTTGAAGCTGGTGACCCAGATAAAATAAGTTTTGATCCTGACAGCCCTATATATCAAGCCCCGCAAGGTGTTTCTAATTATTTAGATACCTCTAATAGTGGTGCACATGTAATGATACGTAGAGGTCGTGAAATTGAAGATGATGTAACTCAATTTAAATGGGATAGTATTTGGCTAGCCGATGGCGATAGTGTTTTTTCCGCAGCGCGTTTTGGTATTGCCTATTCATCTGAAACTAAGACAGTAAATATCTGGAATAATGACGAAAGTGGTGCACATTGTACCTACTGTAATTATCAAGACTTTCCGGATGTTAGCAATTTTCCGCAACAAGTATTTGATGCTGGCAATGATTTTTTAAGTGGCGTAAGTGGTAGTGGCCGTACACCAACACAATGGTTAGCGTTTGATGGTGAAGCGTTATTCGACTTTTTGAGCGATATTGAAGGTGTTGATTTTGACGCAGTAAAAACCAATAACTCATATAAAGTAGAAGAAGATATAGTCTCTTTTTACTTAGAGCTTGATTTTGAAAGCGAAATTGCTGGAATGCCCATCTATAGCACAGCGGGTTTCCGTTATGAGAATACGGATGTTGCCGTGAGTGCTACTCAAGCGAATGTAGAAAGTTTGGCGATTCTTGATGCAACTGAAATGTTAGCCTCATTTGGCCCTTCATCTGCATTCACTGAAACAAGCAGTTATGATGAGATATTGCCAAGTGTTAGCGCTAAGTTAGAAGTTACTGATGAAATAGTTGCTCGTGCTGCGCTTTCTAAAACTATAACTCGCCCAACTTTAAGTAGTTTACGTCCAATAACGTCACTTGACACTACAAGGCAAGGTAACTTGCAATCTTCGAGTGGGAATGCTGAACTAGTGCCTTTTAGCTCTGACAACTTAGATTTATCACTTGAGTGGTATTATGGTAACGCAAGCTATGTTTCAGCGGGGTATTTCAGGAAGCATGTTAGTAATTTTATTACCAATACCAAACGAGGTAAAACGTTTGTGATTTCAGGTGGTGGGTTATTAACCGATCCTTCTACAGGTAATGATATTAGTGCACCAGATGCAGAGGATGGTGTTGCCGTGTTCACTAATACTGCACCAAGTAACGGTGAGTCTGCTACTGTTTATGGTTGGGAAATTGCCGCACAGCATACTTTCGAATCAGGTTTTGGTTTAATTGCTAACGCAACCATTGTTGATAGTGAAGCTAAGCTTGATAATGCTGATATTACTCAAGTATTTGCTTTAACAGGGTTAAGTGATTCAGTTAACTTTGTCGCTTTTTATGAAATTGGCTCATTCCAGGGGCGTATTGCTTACAACTGGCGTGATACTTTCTTACAAAGCTTGAGTCAAGGGGCAGGTGATGGTGTTACTTACGTTGAAGACTATGCCCAGTGGGATGCAAGTGCCAGTTATGATATAACCGATGAAATAACTTTTTTTATTGAAGGTATTAACTTAACTGAAGAATACACTCACAGCCGAGGTCGTTTTTCTAATCAGCTTTTAGATATCGTTGATAGCGGTCGCAGACTTTCTTTTGGTGTACGTGGTAGTTATTAACTTTTATACCATCTTAAATTAGGATTGTTAGTGTAGGTAGCTGTATGTTTATGTCTTATTAAACGCTAGCCTTTACTTGACTATCTTTAATTTTATGGCGGAGGGTGTATAAAGATTAGTCTTTCAATTCTCTCGTTATAAAACATATTTGATTGAGCAATATGAGTAAATTAACTAAAACAGTGGTTGTTGTTGGTGGTGGTATTGCTGGTTGGCTTACAGCTGGCCGCTTAGCTGCAAAACACCAAAGTCACAAAGCGCATGGTTTAAATGTTGTTTTGATTGAGTCTGCAAATATTCCTGCTGTTGGCGTAGGTGAAGGCACTTGGCCAACCATGCGTAATACTTTAAAGGCCTTAGGTATTAGTGAAACGGATTTTATCAGAGAGTGTGATGCCAGCTTTAAGCAGGGGGCAAAGTTTGCTAAGTGGTGTACTGGCAAAGAAGATGATTTTTACTATCACCCCTTAGTGTTGCCTCAAGGTTTTGGTAAAACTGATCTGGCTGCTCATTGGTTAGCAAAGCAAGGGCAGGTTAGTTCATTCTCAAATGAGGTTTGCTATCAAGAAGCTATTTGTGAACAAGGTTTGGCACCAAAAACAATCCGAACTCCTGAGTTTTCTGACGTAGCCAATTATGCCTATCACCTAGACTCAGCAAAATTTGCTGTATTCTTACAAAAACACTGCCAAGAAAAGCTTGGGATTACTCACATCATTGATGACGTAGTTGTTATTAACTCAGTAGATACGGAGTATGATGCAGATAAGGGAGATATAAGCAGTGTTACAACTCAAAATCATGGTGATATTAGCGGCGAATTATTTGTAGATTGTACAGGTTTCTCTTCACTATTATTGGGAAAACATTTTGGTATACCTTTTAAGAGTTGCCGTGATAGTTTGTTTATCGACACCGCATTAGCGTTACAGGTTCCCTATGATAGTGACGATTCATCGATAGCATCACATACTATTTCAACAGGGCAAGAAGCTGGTTGGATTTGGGATATTGGCTTGCAGCATCGTCGTGGTGTTGGTTATGTCTATTCGAGTCAGCATTCATCGGAAGAGGAAGCTAAAGCCGTTTTAGCTGAGTATGTTGGTGAGAAGTTTTCATCATTAGATGTACGAAAAATCCCCATTGTTAGCGGTCATAGAGAAAAGCTCTGGCACAAAAACTGTGTTGCTATTGGTTTGTCTGCTGGCTTTTTAGAGCCACTAGAAGCATCTGCGCTAGTCATGGTAGAACTCGCGGCGCAAATGGTAAGTGAACAATTGCCACAATCTCGTGAAGTGATGGAGGTGGTGGCAAAACGCTTTAATGAAACAGCGCTTTATCGTTGGCAAAAAATTATTGATTTTTTAAAGCTGCATTACATATTAAGTGAGCGGACAGAGCCATTTTGGGCTGACAATCGTGATCCTGAAACTATTCCCCAAAGCTTAAAAGAATTGATGAAATTATGGCAATATCGTGCACCTGCTGATCATGATTTCACCAGTAATAATGAAGTGTTCCCCGCAGCAAGCTATCAATATGTTTTATACGGTATGGGCTTTAAAAGTGACTATTGCCATACAACCTACATTTTTGAAGATAAGGAGCTTGCTGAAAGCCATTTCATGCAAAATAAAAAGCTGATCGATAAGGCTTTATCTTCATTGCCAAGTAATCGGGAATTATTAAATAAAATCAAAGAATTTGGTTTTAGCCGTATTTAGTCTTCTGATCATAAAGAGTAATAATTAATGACACAGCTTGTTGTAATCGATAACAAAAATCACCTCAAATTGAAAATAGATAGCAATAAAGCTGAGCAACATGGGGCTAACTTGCATTTGGTACCGGCAGTGATGTCAGAGTTTATTAATATGGCCATTCAGTACCCATTAGTTATCACAAAAAATGCAGATACTGGGCAGTTTGTTATAGCCGCCATGTTGGGTTTTGAAGCAGGTGAAAATTTATTTTGGCGAAAAGAGCAATGGCAAGGTTTATATTTACCATTACAAATAAGACGGCAACCTTTTTTTGTCAGTAGTGCTGAAAATAGTAGTGAAGAAGGGGATTATGTTGTTTGCTTCGATAGTGACAGTCCTACAATTTCACCAAAGAGTGGTCAGGCAATATTTGAGGATAATGGCGAAGAAAGTGAATATTTTCAAAAAGCAAAATCATGCCTTGCTCAATTGCTTAAAGGAGAAATTGATAATAAACGTTTGTTAGCGAACCTAGAAGAGTTGGAACTCTTGCAAGTGATGAAAATGGAGATTACCTTTGCTAATCAGCAAACAACCACCTTGAACGGCTTATATACAATTGATCAAGATAAATTAGCAAACCTATCGGCAGACCGTATTGCCAAACTACATAGTGAAGGTCTATTGCAAGCCATATACACCTTGATAACATCAATGGGTCAAATGCACCATTTGATCGATTTAAAAAATAAAAAATGTGATTGTTAATCCATGTGTCACTCAAAAGTAGCTATTCATGTATGATTTTAGCTTAAATGCCCAGTCAGCTATAACTGAGGTTTTCATTGGTGAAGAGCAAACTCCGCTACTAATCGTTGATGATTTTGCCAAGAATCCAGAGGATATAATTGCATATGCTGGCGATGGTGCCAGTTTTAAGGCCGGACCGAAGAATTTTTATCCAGGCAAACGAAAGCCTGTACCTAGTCAATATAGTGAACAAATTTGTCAACGATATTTAAGGGAGTTCAGACAATATTTTGGCTTTAAACAAGCTAGGAAAGCTAAGTCTGTTGGTTCAGCATTAGCAATAGCAGGTACGCCTGTAGAAGAGCTTCGTCCTATCCAAATGCTCCCTCATATCGACACGCCACAAAGTAACCAATTAGCTGTGGTGCATTATTTATGTTCATCTGAGCACGGAGGTACGGCTTTTTATCGTCATAAGCAAACAGGCTATGAAACTATCACTCCGGAGCGATTGAATAAGTATGCTAGCCAAGTTAAAAAAGAAGCCATTGCAAATCAATTGCATAAAACACCTAGTTACATGAATGGTAGCAATAGTATGTTTGAGCAACTATATTCTGTAGAGGCTAGCATGAATAGAGCAATAATTTACCCGAGTAACCTTTTGCATTCAGGAAATATAAACCCATTATTTTTATCACTTTCCCCAAAAAAAGGGCGGTTAACTATTGGCAGTTTTATTATTGTTGAATAATTAATTTATTTTTTATGGAGGAAAATATTTCTTCAATCGTCTTAGTGTTAAGGAATTAAGAAAACAATCATAAATAACCTTAATAATTAAAGCTAAGAAGCAATAAAATATATTATGACAACTGACGATACCTTACATAAAAGTTTTATATCAGCACGAAAATTAATGCACCGAGTTATTTCTCGTATTGTGCCGCCTCGTGAAGTTGAAGATATCGTACAAGAAACTTATGTGCGTATTTGCCAAGTTGAAAAGAAAGAAAGCATAAAACAGCCAAGGTCTTTTTTACTTAAAACAGCTAAAAATTTAGCATTTGATCATCTTAAACGTTCCGAAACGAGGTTAGTTGATTCTGTAAATGATTTGGCCGAGTTTGATTGTTTTGTTAGCGCTGATGATGACGTTTTTCAGCAAGTAGCTACGGATAAAGAGTTTAGTCAATATTGTCAAGCAATTAGAGAGCTTCCAATTCAATGCCGTAAGGTATTTGTATTAAAAAAAGTCTATGGTTATTCACAAAAAGAAATTGCCAATAAACTAGAAATAAGTGAAAGCACTGTGGAAAAGCACATTGCTTTAGGTGTTAAACGTTGTACCTATTTTATGATGCAGCTAACAAAAGAAGAAAGATCGGAAAATATGAAAAGTGCAGGAAAAGCAAATCAATTAGGAGGATTACGCTAATGACGAATGTACACTCTCTTAATACAGATGATGCTATGTTTGAACAAGCTAGCTTATGGATAGCAAGAATGGATAGAAGCTTGACAGCACAAGAGTGCGAAGATTTTAAAGCATGGCTAGTAGAAAGTTCTAAGCATCAAAAGCTAATTATCGAAATGGCAAGTATGTGGGATAAAATGGATGCTTTAGAAAACCTTGCGGAATTATTTCCAGAGGCAGATAAAAACTCAACTACAAAAATGGAAAGTAAAACAAGTCTTTGGCCAATTGCCTTAGCAGCTTCTTTTGTCTTTGTAGCACTAATAGGGTTGCTTGCTAATAATGGCATTTGGCGCTTTATTAATGGCGGAGAAGAATACGTTCGCTATGAAACAGCAGTCGGTGAAAGCAGTACTATTTATTTACCTGATAACTCTAAAGTATTGCTTAATACCAATAGCATTTTAATGGTGAGCTACACTGATGATTATCGTTTACTTGAGTTACAACGTGGTGAGTTACATGTTGAAGTTGCCCATGATAAAACTAGACCTTTAAGTGTTGTTGCTAACCATAAAGTTATTCAAGCTGTAGGCACTGCCTTTAGTGTGCAAGTGAGTTCGCAAGAAATTGAATTAATTGTCACGGACGGTAAAGTCATTATTGGTGAATTGAGCGAGCAACAAGAAGTGAATGAGGACGCCTTATCGATCCCTATAGACGCTCTTGCAGTTTCAAAAGGTGAAATTGCATCTTTAGCCGTATTGGAAAGTGGTGCTGACACTGTTACTCCAATTGATACAAAATTGATTGATCAAAACCTTTCATGGCGACAAGGTAACTTAGTTTTTAAGGGCGAAACATTAGCCCAAGCAATGGCAGAAGTGAGTCGCTATACCTCAGTGAAATTTGAAATAGCCGATGAAGAACTTAAAGATATGAAAATAGCAGGGCGCTTTAAAACTGGCGATGTTAAAGGTCTTATTGGTGCGCTAAATCATAACTTTAATATTAAAATTGATAGAGTAAATAAAAGTTTGGTTGTGCTTAGGAAGCAGAGTTAGCCTTGTCAATTAACTCCCTTGTTAGCCATTGAGTATTTACTCTTTGGCTATTTTTTTATTTTACTATTTCCTTTTTATCTTATTCAAGCTTGATAGTGTCTATACTCAATCCTATGTGGTTATATTACAATTAACAGCGTGATTAATACTGCTGTATTAGCTTTTTTTGGATTTAAATAATGTTAATGTAGTAATATTACGTAAATATAAAAGGGTTACA
This sequence comes from Colwellia sp., assembly GCA_026196955.1. Taxonomy (GTDB): domain Bacteria; phylum Pseudomonadota; class Gammaproteobacteria; order Enterobacterales; family Alteromonadaceae; genus Colwellia. The sequence continues at coordinate 20,228 of JAPHTO010000137.1, forward strand.
GATTTACATTTTAAAGCGTTAGTCAATTTTTAGAAAGTTTTGGCATGGAAAATTATAAAGTAATGAGCAGTACAACTATAAAAATAAGAGGTAAAAATGCAAGATGAAAAAGTAGAAAACATGTTCTTTGTGATCTTAATAAGTTGCGTAGCAACGATAGGTGGATTCTTATTTGGTTTCGATAGTGGTGTCATCAACGGTACTGTTGATGGGTTAAGTCAGGCGTTTAATTCAGATAGTGTCGGTACCGGTTTTAATGTTGCTTCTATGCTATTAGGTTGTGCTGTTGGGGCATTTTTTGCAGGGCGGTTTGCCGATAAATATGGCCGAAAAACCTTATTAATGGTGTCATCCATTTTATTCATTATCAGTGCTGTAGGCTCAGGTATTGCTAGTAGTTCTGTTGAATTTGTCTTTTATCGTATTATTGGCGGATTAGCTGTTGGTGCTGCTAGTGTGATGACGCCAGCGTATATCAGCGAAATAGCTCCAGCTCGCATTCGAGGCATGTTAACAACCATTCAGCAAATAGCCATTATTTCGGGGTTATTTTTAGCTTTTGTCAGCAATTATTTATTAGCGATAAACGCGGGTGCATCAACCAACGAATTTTGGTTAGGTTTTGAAGCATGGCGCTGGATGTTTTGGATGGAGTTAATTCCTGCGTCTATCTTTTTTCTTGCTTTATTTTTTATCCCAGAAAGCCCTCGATTTTTAGTGGCTAAAAACCGCCGAGCAGAAGCGGAAGTCGTATTGGCAAAAATATATGGTCAACAAGCTGCTACAGATAAAGTCTCTGAAATATATGATTCTTTTGCCGAAGATCATCACGAGCCAAAATTATCCGATCTATTAGATAAAGTATCAGGTAAAGTGCGTCCTATCGTTTGGATTGGTATCGGCCTTGCCACTTTTCAACAACTTGTCGGCATCAATGTGGTTTTTTATTACGGTTCGGTACTGTGGCAAGCCGCAGGTTTTTCCGAAAGTGACGCCTTATTCATCAACATGCTCAGTGGCGGCTTAAGTATACTAGCTTGTGTGATCACTTTAGTATTAATCGATAAAGTTGGTCGCAAGCCATTTTTAACCTTAGGCTCTATCGGTATGAGTTTAAGTTTAGCCATTATGGTGTACGTGTTTGCTAACGCAGGTGTTGATGCCAATGGTGATTTACAACTTGGCTCGCAAGGTACACTGGCACTCATTGCAGCCAACGTCTATGTATTCTTTTTTAATATGTCTTGGGGACCAGTTATGTGGGTGATGTTAGGTGAAATGTTCCCTAACCAAATTCGTGGCTCAGGCCTAGCAATAAGCGGTTTAGCCCAATGGGGGGCAAATTTTGCCATCACCATGAGCTTCCCTATTATGTTAGCTTCGATTGGTTTAGCTGGCGCGTATGGTTTTTACACTATTTCAGCCCTAGTCGCGGCGGTATTTGTTTATAAATATGTCCATGAAACCAAAGGCATTGAATTAGAAAACATGCAGGGTTAATTTGCCAGACCTTTCTGATAAACGCTCCTAGCAAGGAGCGTTTTTAGTGCTTTGTAATGGACAACGTAATAGAGATAGTGATAAATAACACGCGGCCTTTGTATTTACTTAACCTGTAAGCTACAAAGTAAATGTTTTAATACTTCCTATATCTTGTTTGATAATAAATTCATTGAGATTATCAGCTAACCTATCTGTTTCACTTAATACGGTTAACCAGTATTTAATACGAGTGTTTGCCTCTAAATTTTTGAAATCATTTCTATCGGGAATCTTCTGATATGGCAAAGATTCAATAAATTTAGCTGATGGTACTAACAATACGGTATTTTGATAATTCTTTGATAACACTTGCCTCGATGAGTTTTTATCAAACCAGCCTGCTTTTGGAACAGGGCTGAAATGAGGGTATAAGGTTAATCCTTCTGCTTGATTTTCATGCGATAATGAAAAATCAAAGTGGTAATCAATAATACCGCCATCACGATACATGCCTTTTGGCGAGCCATGAATATCTTTAATACCGGACATCACTAACGGAATAGAGCCTGAAGCTAACAGAGCACTACCAATATTGTCTTGAGTGAAGTCAACATAATGACTTGTAAAACCATAGGGGTCGTTAATTTTCATGTCACTTGAGGAAGGACGATAAATATAGCGCTCGTACTGCCAAGTGAGTAACCGTCGATCAATTTTGTTTAATAAAATACTGCCAAGTAAACCGGCACCTTGAATCAGTTTGTTTTCGTAACCTGTTAGGCCTTTATTTTTCGCAACAATAAAGTGTGCCTTAATGGTAGGGTTATTGATGATTTCATCGATGCCATTACTGTCAAAAAGGTGAGCCAGCATATCAATGGCAGACTGAGAAATATCAGCTGCACTCGGTTTTTCGCCATACTGGGTTCGGGCATACTTATCGGCTAATCGGGTAATGGCCGCTACAGGATCGTTTTGGGCAAAGCAAGCGGCGCGAAATGCCCCTGCACTAGAGCCAATAACATTTAACTCGGTTGTCCGTTCGTTAAAAAAATCACCGAATAAGTACTTATCTAAGCCAAAAAGGGTAAACCATTTCGGGCCTCCACTAGCACCTAAAAAGTTAGTGAACAACTCTTGTTTAAAGCCTTGTTCTTGGATGGTTTTTAAGGCGTTGGAGCCTGCGTATATGTCTAACATAAGTTGTCTAGCATAAAGTTATTTCACAGTTGCGTGTATTTTAAATTTATTGAAGTACAGCATTGGCATTATTTATCGCGTTATTATTTGATAAGTAAGTATTTATTATCAAATTCAATTTATCCTTCTCTATAACACTGGCTAAAGCTTCTATCATGAATTCATAATTGGTTTGTTCTGTTTTAACTGTGAGCATTTTATTGAGCCATTGCCACATTTTTTCTTCACCAATTTCTTTCTCAACAGCTAACCAAATAATCGGCGCATAGGTGTATACATAAAGGTTTCTATTTCCATAATCGGAGTTACTTTTAACTTCTTTAATTGTGGAGAAGGTTTTGCCTTCAACTTGAGCCAGCTTCTTATTTATATTGTTCAAGTAAGTTTTATCATCAATTAACTGCTTTGTTAATTTTAAAGAAAGATATTCAGAAAATGATTCTTGAAACATATCACCTAGCTCAGAATTGAATGTTCGATAAGTTCCAAAATAGTAATGAGCTAATTCGTGAGCAATAAAAGGTTTAAACCAACTTGATTCACTTTCATCGAATAGATTACTTAAACCGCCTTTATCATGGTTAATGGTCACAATGGAAGGGTATGAGACAAAGAGCCAAGAGTCTTTTTTTGATATCGGTGTTGTATGAATGTAAACAACATTTTCACCATATGGCAGCGATAATTTTTTTTGATAATATTGTTCAAACGAAGCGGTTAAATCTCCAAGTTTGTTCATTTGTACTTTTGACAGACCTGAATTTAAATAATAGCTACCGTTTTGTTCTTCAATGTCATAGTCCCCTGCAAATAAGGTAAGTGAGGTTGGTTTATTGCTTTTGAATACCGATTGAATTCCTGAAATAGGTTTGCTGCCATTGACATAAATTGACTTACAATCTAAACAAATAACCTCAATATTATAAGCTAGCTCGTCATAGCGTTTATCTTTTTCAATGTCATATAGAATAGGATACCATGCGGTTTGAAAGCCATCAGTACGAATTGTTTTACCGTTGAAGGCTATATTTCCTTTCCAATCACCTCTATCACTTGCTTTGTCCATGCTATTAATAACGGGAAATTTTCCAGTGTATTTGAACTGCATAGCTGAAGGTAAGAATTTGCCTTCTCCTGTCTTGTCAGGAAGATAATAACCAAAACTTTCATCTGAATAATCTGTGTTGTAAGTTTTGTCGTAGGCATAGTTAGTAGTGTCTTTGTGATCTCTGAAGTATTGAATATTAAAGCCAGAGTTTAGAAATATTAGATAGTTTTTTAGTTTTGGAATATTCTCAAGTTGAAAGTTCGCATCAATAGTGCCGTTATTCACTGATATTTCAATTGTGCCTGTAAGATTTATCGGCTGCTCAGATGATAATGTTGATGTTGAAAAAAGTAAGAAGAGGAAGGTTAGTATTATTTTCATGTGATTTCCCTATTGCACAATGTTTTATTTTTATAAGGATTATAGGGGGGTAAATTAGTTTGTCTACTCTATTGTTTTTATTATATTTTTTATTAGAAAAATAGTATATTTCAAATATCGGTGTTTGGCTATACAAAGGCAACCACTTTGGACCACCACTAGCACCTAAAAAGTTAGTAAATAGCTCTTGTTTAAAGCCATGTTGTTGAATGGTATTTAAGGCGCTTTCGCCTGCATATATATCTAACATTTGTTATCTGGAATTTATTATCTATTTATTACGCTTGCTAAGTTTAGTCATGACAAGCTTGGTGCTGCTCTAGTATGTATGAAGCAATTTGACCAAGTTTATCTTGGGTTAATTCGTTAACGTCAACTTCTGGAATATAGGGAAGGGTATCGGCAGGTTCTCCCGTAATTATTTGATAAAACACTAAAGCGGTTAAAAATCTTCCTGTCGAGTTTGCATGGTTACCATCTGGGTGATGTAGGCTTAGTTCAGGGTGTAGTTCTATCGCTCTATCCCAAGCAAGTCCGACAGGGGCAACACATGCAGGTTCTGCTGTTGTAATCCCTTTATGCAAAAGGTAAACAGTTGAACCCTCTATTGTATTATTTTCTCGTGGGTGTTCAGGAAACAAAATTGGTGTAGAGTTTTGATTTTTAGCTAGATTAATTAAAGTGACAGCAGCATCAGTAGGGTAGTTATAGTCACCACTGCTAGAATATTTTTGTGCTTGCAAAATAACATGAGTCCACGGGGTGTTTATTAGCATATCTATTGATGCTTTATCATTAACTCTTTCAGATAAATAAGCTATTCCAGGAGCATTTGAACTTGTAACGCTTTTTTCAGGGAAGCGAGTTTTAATAAATGAGCTTATTAAGGTACCAATACCTCTCACATGGCTGTTGCCCATTAATAATATTTGGTAATGGTCTACCACTTGGTTATTAGGAATGGCTAGGCCGCTTTGATGTGATGGAATAATGGCACTTGAATTGTCAGAGCTAGGTTGTTCTTTGGACTCTTCGTTACCACTATTACAGGCTGTTAAAACAATGAGTAGAAAGAAAGTTAATTTCAATTTATTCATGTTAGTCCTTTAAATGAGATGATAACTAGTACTTGCATTAGGCAAAAATAACGTTTGATATAACTTTGTGGCATACTCATCTGTCATACCAGCAATATAATCAGCGATTACTCGATTTGAGTTTTCTCCATTTTTTATGGCTTGCTGCCATCGTTTGGCGCTATTGCTGGGGAGTAATCTCATCGGATCGGATGATAATGCCTCAAATAATTCCATAACAATTTGTTGGCCTCGGTATTCAAGTTGCTGAATACTGGTTTGTTTAATCACAAAGGTATAGACAAAATCTTTAAATATTTTCAGTACTTGTTTAGTGGTATTTGACAAAGTGGCGTTAAATTTTAATAAATCATCATCAAAATCAACATCTGCAACGTTATCATTTAAGTTGGTTAGCTCAATAGCCGTTATTAAGTAATTGACTAATCCACCAATGGCGTCTTTTTGTAAGTGATGTTGATCACTAAAGAGTTTTTGGCTCAAGTCTTGGCTATATTCGTTAAGCCATGGGTCTTCTATTTCCATTAATTTTTCAATCACATGGCGATCAAAATCAATGCTACTGACAACCCCTGTCACTATGGCATCTTCTAAATCATGAATACCGTAGGCTATATCATCCGCTAATTCCATTATTGAACAATCAAGGGATTTAAAACGAGTTTTTTGGTGACCTTTTGTGTCCTTAGGAGGCTTTGTTTGTTGAAATAAATCACGATCTTTTGCAGATAAAGGTGATAAAACCCAAGCAATGATATCTAAATCATCGCAGTATAAACCTTTAGGTGGATGCCAGTCCTCAGCTTTTAGTTGTCGGTGACTTTTGGGCTCTGCATTGACAAGCTGTTGGTTAAGTTTTGACAAGGTTTGAGGGTATTTAATTAGCCCAAGCAGTGTTCTTCGGGTTAAATTCATGCCATGTTGCTCACTAAAAGGCTCAAGGCGGGCGACAATTCTAAAGGTTTGTCCGTTACCTTCAAAGCCGCCATGCTTATGCATCATGTAATGTAGGGCAACTTCCCCGCCATGGCCAAAGGGGGGGTGACCAATATCATGAGCTAGACAGAGTGCTTCGATTAAACTGTCTGAAGCAGGAAAGAGTTTCTGGCAAAGCTCAGGGTATTTACACCGTAATTGCGCTGTAATACCTGAGCCAATTTGAGATGCCTCTAGAGAGTGGGTTAGTCGAGTCCGATAAAAATCACTTTGGCCACTGCCCATTACTTGGGTCTTAGATTGCAAGCGCCTAAAAGCGGCAGAGTGTAAAATACGCGCTCTATCCCGTTGGAAGGGGTCTCTATGATCTTGCTGTCGTTGAGATACTTTTTTTAATCGTCTCTCTAACCAAAATTCTGTCATTATTCCCTGCGCCTATAGTGAATTGATTTACACAGCGAGTAGCTTTAAATGGATAAAAATTTACATTAACATGCTATTATAAAAATATGTATAAGTAACTAGTAATTGCGCTGTTTGCGTTAAGATGTTTGAAAAAGAGTTATCCTATTGAATAAATTTGTTAATTTTTCAAGTCGTATAGGTTTATTGATACTTTGTTTGTTTCCTTGTTTTTTTCTTCAAGCGGATGACACTATTGAACTTATCGCCGGCTTATCTAAACCTCCGTTTGTTGTTGAAAATGATCCTAAGAATTCCGGTATTCAGTTAGACTTAATTAAGGCAATTTTTGCTGAAGAAAAACAAGACGTTCGTTTTGTGCATATGCCTTTGGCGCGAAGCTTTGCCAGAGTTGAAAAATGGCATAGTGACGGTGTTATCACCCTACCTAGCAATTATGAACATGAAAATGTAAATGTTTCCGCGCCTTATGTTAGTTATCAAAATGTAATTGTGACTTTAAAAGAAGATAATTTATCTATTAATACGTTAGCTGATTTGCAAGGAAAACGTATTATTGCTTTTCAAGCAGCAAATAAATTTTTAAGTGCAGAGTTTGTTGAAGCAATAGCGGGGGCTGCTGAGTATCGTGAGATAGCAGATCAAATGAGACAAATTAAAATGCTGTTTGCAAAAAGAACAGAGGTTTTAGTGTTGGATATCAATATATTTAGACATTTCTTGCATAACAATCGAGATAGTCGCTATGCGAAACCCTACGAGATCCATCAACTGTTCCCACCTAGGGTTTATTCTGCAGGCTTTAAAAGCAAGCGCACTCGCGATCAATTTAACCGCGGTTTAATTAAAATTAAAGCGAGTGGAGGTTATCAGAAAATACTAGATAAGTATTTGCTTTAAGCTGTTATCTGTTGAATTAATTAACTGTTAGCAATGAATATAGCTCGTTGTGGAGCAGGGTAGCCTTCAATTGTTTTACTGCTATCATTGGGATCTAAAAAGTCAGATAAAGACTCAGTGTCAATCCAATCTGTTTTTCGTTGCTCTTCTAATGCGGTAATATCGGTGTTAACAACACGAATATTAGTAAACCCACAACGTTCTAACCAAGCACACATGGCTTGACTACTGGGGAGAAACCAAACATTGCGCATTTTCGCGTATCGCTCTCCGGGTACTAAAACCGTGTTTTCATCACCCTCTACAATTAAGGTTTCTAATACTAGCTCTCCCCCTTTAACTAATTGTGATTTCAATTGGTAGAGAAAGTCGATAGGAGAGCGACGATGATACAAAACGCCCATCGCAAAAACGGTATCAAATGCTTTTAGCTCAGGCAAATCTTCAACGCCAAGCGGTAATAAGTTAACACTGTCATCCTGAATAAAATGCTGTATTGCATTGAATTGCATCAAAAATAATTGCGTTGGGTCAATGCCGACAACAAACTTTGCTTTTGCGCCGCGCATTCGCCAAAGGTGATAACCACTGCCACAACCAATATCTAAAACATACCTATCTGATAAGTCACTGATGTGCTCAGCCAACCTGTCCCATTTAAAGTCGCTTCGCCATTCTGTATCTATATGCAGACCGTGAATGTGATAAGGCCCTTTACGCCACGGCTTGAGTTTTTTCAATAAGCTCTCTAAACGTTTATGCTCTCCAGCATTGAAATCTTCTTCTTTACCAACGGTAACACTATTGACGAGATCTACTTGGGCATTTGACGCTAAAGGTAGCGCGTCTAAGGTTTTCTGCCAATGCTTAAATTCACCATGTAAATTGTTACTTTGCCAATGGGAAAGTTGAGCAGGTAAGGTGGTTAACCAATGGCTTAAACGGTTGGTTGCTATTTGCTGGTAAAACTTATTAAATTTTGTCATGTAACTTGTCTTTGTTTTATTTTATGGCAATGAAGGAGATAAAATTAAAGCACTGAAACCATGGAGAAACATGGCTAAATCCTGCCTCAGTTAAGCGCTTAATATGTTGTTCAACTGAGTCTGTCTTCATTACGTTTTCTAAAGCAGTACGTTTTTGTGCAACTTCTAATTCGCTGTAGCCATTAGCACGCTTAAAATTATGATGTAAATCGATTAAATGCTCATCAATGATCAGATCACCATGAGAAATTTTTTCTGATATGACTAAAATTCCACCGGTATTGATGCCACTGGCAATGTTATTTATTAACTTTGCGCGCTCAGCTTTATCGATAAACTGCAGGGTAAAATTAAGCACTACCATAGAAGCATTGTTAATCGCTATTTTTTGAATATCCCCTTCAATCACATCAACAGGTGTATTTCCTTTGAAGGCTTGAATGTGCATTTTACAACGCTCTACCATAGCACTAGAGTTATCGACGGCTATAATTTTACAATCTGACGCTGTTATTCTTTTACGCATAGCGAGTGTTGCAGCGCCTAATGAACAACCTAAGTCATAAACAGAAGTGCTTTTTTGTACAAATCGTTGGCTAAGTAGGCCAATTGTGTCAATAATAGTATTGTACCCAGGCACGGAGCGTGAAATCATATCAGGGAAAACTTCAACAACTTGAGCATCAAAAGCAAAATCTTTTACTTGGGCTTTAGGACTTGAATAAATTAAATCGGTATCAGATTTGTGCATAGTAAATAAATAGCTGATCATTTTTGTTTGGGTAGATTGGTTTATTTTAACTGATATTGATAGAGATAAATAACCCTAATTTGAGAAAAAATTTGTTGAAAATTTTGTCGAAATCTAGCTGCATCGCCTTTATTTCTTTAGTTTTTGCGCTATTTGGTTGCGTGTTTTATGTTCAAGCTGGGCAAAGTGTTGCGCAGCAATCGTTCATAAATACCTATAACGATGAGCCAATAACCATCGCTATTAATGAAAGCTCATTTCCCTATCATTTTGTTGACAGTAAAGGTCAGGCTGCAGGGTTAATGCCTGATTTGTGGCGTTTGTGGGCGAAAAAGCAGCAAGTCAGTATTAAATTTGTAACACTTCCTTGGCTTGAAACGCTTGAACAAGTTAAAAATGGCGATGTTGATATCCATGCCGGTTTATCAATTATTGACAGCAGAAAAAGTTATTTAGCTTTTTCTCAACCTATATTTCCGTTGTATACCCATATTTATGTTAATGGTGAGCTATTAGACGTTAATCGTTTAGAGGACTTAACGCCTTTTGCTATTGGCGTAGTTGATGGCTCTGCCCATATTGATATGTTATCGAAGAATTTCCCTCAGCTTGAACACAAAAGATACCCTAAAAGACATGCGCTATATGAAGCCGCACTGAAAAAAGAGGTTCTTGTTTTTACGGGGCTTGAAAAGTTAGCTAACAATTATCAGCATTATAAGCAGTTAAATGCCATGTACCCCCCCTATAAACGCTTACGTTACCAGCAAGGAAATTACGGCGCGGCGGTAGCTAAAGCTAACCAGGGGCTATTAGACTTTATTGAAGAAGGCATGGCTAAAATTAGTTTAACAGAAAGAGCCAAGATAGAAAGAATGTGGCTAGCAGTAGATAAAAAAAAGGATAGCTTGCTTATTGCTTTTCCACCTGACTATCCTCCTTATGCCGCATTGTCTCCTGCGGGGCAACCCCAAGGCCTTTTAGTCGATATGTGGCGGTTATGGGCCAAGCAAACAGATACCAATATAACGTTTGTTGCTAGGACAATGAAGGATAGTTTATCCCTTATTAAAAGTAATAATATTGATGCTTTAATAGGTTATCCAAGTGCGTGGTTAGATAAGGATAACTTCTCTTTAGCTGAGCCTATTTATCAATCTAAAGCTAAGGTGTTTGTTAGCAATAAAACCCCTGATATAAAGTCTATTGACTATTTTGCACAAGCAAAAAACAATGGAAAATTAGGTATATGGAAAAAAACTCCGTTTAAGCAACAATTACAAGCACAATATCCCAAGATTGCGCTACAAGTATATGACTCGGTAAGTGCCATGCTAAAAGCGGCAGAGTTAGGCGAGATAGATGCATTTATTGGTCATGTCGATTTTATGGCGCTTAAATTACTTAAGGCTAACCTACAATCTTACTTTTATACACCTGATTTAGTGGTATTTAATTCAACAATTTCTCCTTTGGTTAACAAAGGAAACAATCGCTTAAGGCATTTTATTGATGAAGGTTTTAAGCAAATCCCATTGAGTCAATTAGCCAGTTTAGAAGAGCGTTGGCTTATTGGCGGGAATCTATATTATCAAAGCCTACTTAAAAAAGTGATGTTGACGCAGGAAGAAAAAGAATTTATCGCCAAGAATACTGTTATTGATGTTGGTTTTTTGAAGTTTTTAGCCCCTACTGAATTTGTTAATGAGCAAGGGGAATTTGCTGGTATTGATAGAGATATACTCAATCTTATTACTGAGCGCACAGGGTTAACCTTTAATTTTATTAGCTATGATTCATGGTATAGCTTATATCAAGCAATGTTAGCGGGTGATATTGATCTCATTACCAGTATTACGCCAACAAAAGAGAGACAAGAGAAGTTTTTATTTTCAGAGGATTATTGGCAAACGCCATGGGCTATTTTGCACTCACAATATATTGGCCGCCAATCAAAGCTGAATTATTTTTATGGCAAAAAACTCGCCATAGTGAAAGGCTATTACTTAGTGGATTATTTTCGAGAGAATCACCCATTAATTACTATGTCAGTTGTCAACGATAGAGGTGAAGGCTTGAAGCTCCTTCAACAAGGCAAAGTAGAGGGGGTAATCGCAACTATTTCATCTGCGTCTCAGCTTTTAAAGCATGAAAGCTTGATCAGCCTAATGATTTCTGTGATAGACGGAGTACCAGTTGATAAAAGTCATTTTGGGATTAATAAAGAAAAAGCGCCATTACAAAGTATTTTAAATAAAGGGTTATTAAGTATTAGTAGCGAAGAAAAAAATCAAATTCATGATAAATGGTTTAGCGTTGATATTAACACTGGCTTTGATAAGGCTGTTGTTTTACGTGTAGCCATGCAAGCGTCTGTATTTATTATTGTTGTACTGAGCATTATTATCATATGGAACCGACGATTAAAAGGTGAAATCAAGCGTCGAGAGCACCTTGAAAAAAGCATGAAACATATGGCCACACACGATGATTTAACTGGCTTAGCGAATCGTGTGTTATTAAAAGATAGGCTAAACACTGCGATAGAGTTTCATCAACGACAATCATTAATTATTGGCGTACTTTTTCTCGATTTAGATAGTTTTAAGCTAGTGAATGATACCTACGGGCACAATGTTGGTGACGAGCTTTTACTTATCGTTGCAGAGCGATTGCAGTCTTGTGTGCGTAAGTCAGATACTGTTGTTCGCTTTGGCGGCGATGAGTTTGTGTTATTACTAACAGGACTTCATGCTGCAAATGAAGCGGCTTATGTCGCTGACAAAGTGTTGGAGCTAATGCAGCTACCATTTGAGTTATCTGTAGCAAGGGTGCAAATTGGTTGTAGTATTGGCATCGCACTTTACCCTGAAGATGGTACTAATGAGTCAGACCTGCTTAAAGAAGCGGATACCTTAATGTACAAAGTAAAATCAGCAGGTAAAAATCATTACTTATTTAATCATAACAATAACCAATCACGAGGGTGACTTTACTAATCTTTGCTTTATAATATGCGGCATTTATCAGCTTGCTATTAGGGGCTGTTGATCTTTCGAGATTGTTTTTGCAGCATTTTGTTGGGTATTTATACAAGGCAGAGCCTTTGTAATGTGGTTGTTCCACATAAAAAGGTGATAACGCCGTAAAAATGACCAACAAACGCTGTCCGAA
>JAPHTO010000063.1 GCA_026196955.1 Colwellia sp.
ACCTATCGCGGCACCATAGGTAATTTAGCTGAATTAGTTGAAAAGCATAACATCACTCCACCTACCCTTATTGTTATCGGTGATGTCGTGAATCAATTAACCGAGCAACAATTATCTACACCCGGCTTTTTAGATGCTAAAGACTATGTCCAAGCTCAAGAAATCCAAACAGCATAAAACAGAAGGCACTCAAGTTAAAAGAGATCATCTCGTAGCCCTATTTATCACCAATAGGGCATACGAACCAGCAACAGGGTCAAGCCATGAAATCACTCTTTTCTATTAATAAAGCTATTTGTTTAGCAATTTCTTTAGGTGCACTTGTCAGCTTCTCAAGTCAGGCAACAGCAAATAAGTCAAATGACGATAGCGCCGCTAAAAAACTCTACGAGCAATATTGCCAAAGTTGTCACGGTGTTGATCGTTTAGGTGCTATGGGACCCGCTTTATTACCTGAAAACCTTGCCCGTTTCAGAAAAAACAAAGCCATTAAAGTCATCAATAAAGGCCGTGCTGCCACACAAATGCCTGCCTTTAGTCAAACCTTAAACAAAGCCGAAATAGCCAGCTTAGTTGACTATATTTACACGCCATCTAAAGTATCACTTACATGGACAGTAGCAGATATTAACGCCTCTAAAGTGCAGCATTTTGATCAAAGTAAATTACCGAACGAAGCACAGTTTGACGCTGACCTAATGAATCTATTTATTGTCGTTGAGTTAGGCGACCACAGCGCTACCTTGCTAAACGGCGATACTTTTGAGCGTTTAGATCGCTTTAAAACGCGCTTTGCTTTACACGGTGGCCCCAAATATTCACCTGACGGTCGCTTTGTCTTTTTTGCCTCACGCGATGGTTGGATCAGCAAATACGATATTTATAATCGCAAAACCGTCAGTGAAGTTCGCGCGGCAATCAACACCCGTAATATCGCCATTTCAAATGACGGTAAATACTTAATTGTCGGAAATTACTTACCCAACAATGTAGTGATACTCAACACCAGTAATTTATCACCCCTTAAAGTCATTGACGCCAAAGATAAAGATGGTAATAGCTCACGCGTTAGCGCCGTTTATAATGCCCCGCCACGCTATAGCTTTATCGTTGCGCTAAAAGACGTCAAAGAAGTATGGGAAATTCCTTACAGTGACAAAGGTGGCGTTGAAGTTTTTAAAGGCTGGGCGCATGACTATAAAAATGAAGCCAAAGCTGAAGGCTGGAAAGTTGCTAAGCAATTTCCTGTTCGACGCATTAAAACCGATGATTATTTAAATGACTTTTTCTTCGACCCTGACTACATTAATTTAATTGGCACCGCGCGCAACAGTCACAACGGCCAAGTCATTAACTTAGACACTAAGAAAAAAGTCGCTTCTATCGGCTTAACCGGCATGCCCCATTTAGGCTCTGGCATTACTTGGAATTATCAAGATAAAGAAGTGTTCGCCTCCCCTAATATCAAAGAGGGTAAAATTACCGTTATTGATATGGAAAACTGGCACATCATTAAAGAAATTGAAACCGAAGGCCCCGGCTTCTTTATGCGCAGCCACAGCAAGTCTCGTTATGCATGGACTGACGTATTCTTTGGCCCGAACAACGACAAAGTACACGTGATTGATAAGAGCACATTAGCAATAGTAAAAACCCTAGCACCAGCACCGGGCAAAAATGCCGCCCATGTTGAATTTACCAAAGACGGTAAATACGTATTACTCAGCGTGTGGGATATGGAGGGTGAACTGATTGTTTATGACGCTGATACATTGGAAATCGTAAAACGTATGCCAATGAAAAAACCATCAGGTAAGTACAATGTTTACAACAAAATAAATTATGAAAGAGGGACAAGTCATTAAGGCTCTAGTTGCTGATATCATAACTTAATAGTGTGTTTTGAAAAGCCTGTGATACTTGATATTACAGGCTTTTTTGTGGACTTGTACTTTATATGTCGACTCGTTGTAATGCTGTGTAATGTTTTCAGTAGGATTATTACAGTAAAGTGTACCGCTCGACTGATAGACATTATAACCAAGCATTTGTCTATCAAGTTTTTATATTTTTAATCACATTCAGAGTATGGAATAAAATAAATGGATCGTATTACTAAAAAATTATTACAGGACTTTTTACGAGGTCAAGAATTAGTTGAAACTAACGAACCTGACGATTTTGAAGTGTTTTGTAATTATGTTGCGCTTTCGAATGAATATAACAAAACCTTTGATAGTAAATCTATTACCGTTGGGGCAGGGGCTGATACAGGGATTGATGGTTTAGCAATTATTGTTAATGGACATCTTGTGGAAGATACCGATGAAATTGATGATCTTTTATCTAGCAATGGTTACCTAGATGTAACTTATTTATTTGTCCAAGCTAAGACATCCTCTAAATTTGATACTAAAGAAATGCATGCTTTCTATTTTGGCGTAAATGATTTTTTCTCTGAAACCCCTAAGTTACCTAGAAATACTGATATATCTAAAGCCGCTGAAATATCAGATTATCTACTCGATTATGCTTCAGACTTTAAAGAAAACCCTAAATGTAGAACCTACTTTATAACAACTGGTGTTGTTAATGAAGATGCAAATATTGCAGCTGTAGTTGGCGCAGCTAGAAAAGACTTAAGAAGTTATAACTTATTTGAATCGATAGAGCTTAACGTATTAGGTGCAAATGAATTAGGTAAGCTTTATAGAAAAACTAAAGATCCTGTCAGTTCAAAGTTTTCTTTCCCAAATAAAGTTACCTTACCTGAAGTTGGTGGTATTGATGAATCATTTTATGGAGTCATTCCTTTTGCTGAATTTGAAAAAATATTAGTTGATGAAAATGGAAACATTAGGAGCGTTTTTGACGACAATGTTCGTGATTTTCAAGGTGCAAATAATATTGTTAATACAAATATCCAAGAAACAATTCAAGGTGATTCACCAAATCTATTTAGTGTATTAAATAATGGAATAACAATTGTTGCAGATTCAATAAAATCTTCAGGTAATACAATTACAATAATTGATTATCAAATTGTAAATGGTTGCCAAACTAGTAATGTCTTATATGAAAATAGAGGTAACCCATCGGTTGGTGAAATTTTTATACCTCTTAGGTTGATCGGTACGAAAAACGAGGATATTAAGTCTAAAATAACTGTTTCTACAAATAACCAAACAGCTATTAAAAAAGAACAATTATCAGCAATGTCAGATTTTCAAAAAAATCTACAACATTATTATTCAGCCATAGATGGGGATGGAAAACTTTACTATGAAAGACGCGCAAAAGAGTTTAACTCTGATAGAAATGTGATTAAAAGAAAAGTAATAACAATTCCCATCCAACTAAAGTCATTTTCTTCTATGTTTAACAAAAATCCCCATATGGTTACAACTTACTTTGGTACATTAGTTAAAAGTATGGGAAAAACAGGTAGTGGAATTTTTGAAGAGGATCACCAATTTGCACCATATTACCTTGCTGGCTTAGCTTATTATCGATTAGATTCACTTTTAAATTCAGGTGAAATAGACAAGAAATACCGAAAAGTTAAATTTTATTTAACTATGTTAGTACCAATGCTGGCATCTAGTGATGATTTGCCACCTTTAAATAGTCAAAAAAAGGTTGAACGGTATTGTAATCCCATTATTGAAAAGTTAAATGATCCTGATAGTTATAAGCAAATATTTACAACAGCCGTAGAAATTATTGAGCGTTCTGGTGCCCCAATAGAAGATAAACAGGCACTTAAATCTAAAGCTATGACAGAACAAATATTGAATTCATATGCTGAAGAAAAAATACAACATGTTATTTAATTCCATAAAAATTAAAGTGTGTAAATGATATTTATCATGACTTTTTGGTAGATAATAATTCAAAAGTAATGAAAGTTGGTTAATATTGATTTAAAGTTTTATGGCTCGTTCATATGCTAATCAATAACCACTATAGGCCAACCATTAATGCTATCCACTTTTTTTAAAACAAAACCTGTTATTGATAACACAAGCAAAGCGTGGATTTTTGATACCTTTGCTTGGTGTATTGAGCAACTTGATGGTGATTTTTTTAAAAATAACAGTGAGCTGATATTACCCAATAATAGCTTTTATCCGGGTAGTTCAAGCAGTGTCGAAGAAATGGCAGAAGTGATCTTTGCCAATACCACTAAATACACGGGTATGACGGCATGGCCACTGGCGCTTGTTGCTGCTGACAACTTTACCCAAAAATCTATGCCGTTGTTATCTTTTGCATCAAGGCTGCGCGGTGAAAATGCTCAGGTTAATGCGCAGGTTAGTAGTGGGGTTAGCTTTAAAGTTGAAGGGAAGGAAATAGCCTCAGCAACACCTTCGATTGAGATTGCCTTTCATCCCAGCCAACTTAACCAACCGCAAGATTTAATTGCCTATTTGGTGCAACACCAAGCAGGTATTTTAGTTAACCAACATGGTGCGAATTCTTCTTATAGCGCCCCTGGTGGTAAAGAGTTACTAGCGCAAACCATAGATCTAGTCGCTTGCTTTATGGGCTTTGGGGTGATTTTTGCCAATACCGCTTATCAGTTTAAAGGTGGCTGCGGCTCATGTAACAACCGAAGTCTTAACCGACAAGCGGCATTGCCTGAATTAGAAACCGTTTATGCGTTAGCATTGTTCTGCGTCATCAAAGAGGCTGATATTAAACCAGTTAAAAAAGCGCTTAAATCTCATTTATATAAGCCATTTCGCCAAGCACACAAAGAAATTTCATTATCTTTACAACAAACCACTAATCCCGCCCTATTGTCTGTGATGAAATAGCTGCAATACCGCTATTTCTATTTACACCTAAAAATTAAGCAACTCTTCCCATGCTCTTAAATGCATCAACGACTCAGTTATGCAGCATGGGTTAAGCCCCTGATCATTTAACTAAAAAGCCGTGAATAATTTCGTATTAACGCGATTATTGCATTTTCATTTTCGAACAACTGATATTTAAAAGCGAACACCTAAAAGCTTCCAACCACAGAGTAAATCACTATCTAACTGAATTATAAGAAAAAAAATATTGGCACAGATATTTCAATACTAGTTTACTGATATTGAATAATGATTAACTCACATGAAAATTAAACTGAATAAGAATAGCCCGACCAAACAAAGAATTGCCATCGCTGCGTTTATTGTACTCATAACTTATGCTGGCTATGCCGTCAGTAGTAAATCAACCAAACAAGTGCAACTGTCGCAATTAAGCTTTCAAACAGTCGCCCAAAGTAATTTAGATATTTATAGCAACGCTTACGGTGAGTTCACCTCGGCCAAAGAAAGATTGTTAACCGCACCAGCACAGGGAAAAATTTCAGAAATATTAGTGCGTCCAGGAACAAAAATTACTCCTGAAACCGTTATCCTACAATTATCGAACCCTAAATTAGTACAAGAGGTTAATGCCGCCCGCGGTCTATTAGCACAGCAAATGGCGCAAAGAGAAGCGTTTAAATATGAGCAACAAAGTGAGCGCTTAAATTATCAAGGTAGAATTGCCGACATTGAGGCCGAAATAGAAAAAGCACAACTTGAATTGTCGGTAAATGAAAACTTATTAACCCTAGGTGTTTCTTCAAAAATAGAATTACAACGCGCAAAACTATCCGTTAAACAAGAAACTAAAAAGCTCGATTTTGAAAAGAAAAAATTCGCCCAATTCGTTGAAATGCAAAGTTATCAGTTAACGCAAAGAGATATCACCGTCAAGCAGCAACAAGCACAAGTTAACTTACTTGAACAACAACTTGATGACATGCAAGTTAAAGCGGGAATTGCCGGCTCATTACAAACGTTAGACGTTGAATTAGGCCAAAGTGTTCAGTTAGGAGAATCATTGGCAAAAGTTGGAAGTGATGAGGAGTTAATTGCTCGTTTACGCTTACCACAAAATCAAGCAGATCAAATAGATATCAATGCCCCTGTTATTATCGATACTCAAAAAGGCTTAATTAAAGGCCATATTACCCGCATTGAAAGTGTTGTCACTAATGGCTCAGTACTCGCAGAAGCGGTACTGGATGAACCACTCACCTCCAATGCTCGCCCTGCCTTGTCAATATCTGCACAAGTTTTTGTTAAACATCAACAAAATGCTACTTACATAATGCAAAGCCCAGGGTTCAGACCACGCAGTAAGCAAGCGATTTTTGTTCGTAACCAACAAGACCAATTAATTCAAAGAGAAGTGAGCTTTGGTGAACTGTCTAAAAACAAGCTAGTTGTGCTTAATGGCCTATTGGCGGGAGAAGAAATGGTTAGCTCTGATACCAGTAAATACAGTAAATACCAACAACTTAACATCGCAAAATAATCAGTAGTATAAACAGCAAATAACGCTCAAACTAAACAATAGAATAAGAGTAAGGAATACAAAATGAAAAACGTTGTCTCGATGAACAATATCCATAAACGCTATGATAGCCAGCAAATTGAAACACACGCCCTGCAAGGAGTGTCATTGGAAATAAACCAAGGTGAATTTGTGGCTATCACTGGACCTTCAGGTTGTGGCAAATCAACCTTATTATCCATTATGGGTTTGATGGATTCAGCGAGCGAAGGTGACTATCAACTCGCCAACATTGCTACCGCCAACCTTAAAGTAGACCAGCGTACTCAAATACGTAATGAGCACATTGGCTATGTATTTCAGTCATTCAATTTAATCGATAGTTTAACCGTTTTCGACAATGTCGCTTTACCACTTGAGCATAGAGGCGCTAAAAAAGCAGAGATTAAGCAACGCGTAGAAGAAGTATTAACACAAGTTGATATGTTGCATCGCCAGCACTACCGTCCAAACCAACTTTCTGGTGGTCAACAACAACGTATTGCTATTGCCAGAGCACTGGTAGGAAAGCCTGATCTTATTCTAGTAGATGAGCCAACCGGTAACCTAGACAGTAAAAATGGCGATCAAGTTATGTCGCTATTAGAAAAGCTAAACAAAGATGGTTCAACCATTGTTATGGTAACTCACGATAGTCGCTATTCTCAATGTGCTAGTCGACAAATTCAGCTATTAGATGGTCAAGTGGTATCTGAAATAAGCACAGAGTTAAACACTAACAAGGCATTACAGGGGGTAGCATGAGTTTATACAAAAAATCACTCTACCAAGGCCTAATACGGGTATTTTCTATCCCTAGATTAAGCATACCTTTGATACTAACCCTTGGCTTGACTTTAGGCGCAGTACTTAGCGTTATTGCTATTTCATCAACGCTTTTATACCAGCCATTACAAGGCGTTAAAAACGAAGCTTCGTTACAGACTTATGAGTATCGTTTTAAAATGTCAGACACCCTCAGTGTCGCCTTTTGGAATATGAACCGTTTAGCTGCCTTTAGTGAACGCTTCGGTGATATGGGGGAATGGGCGGGTATTGCCCCTTCAGATCAGGATATAGAAGTAAACGATTCTCTATATGCCACCACACGTTTTGATGCTTCAAATAATATTTTGTCTGTATTAGGTACCAAGTTATTACTGGGTGATGATGTCACTATTGAATCACCAGCAAAATATGTTTGGATCTCAGAAAGCTTGTGGAATTACGCCTACGCTGGCAGTAAATCTGTTGTTGGCAAGCAAGTCACTATTAGTAACATAAATTATATTATTGCCGGTGTCATTGAAGATGTTATGGCAATTAAAAGCAACCAAGCCATACTCCCTCAACAGATCTGGTTTATTACCAATTTAAATGAAATCAAAGCGCAAAAAGATGATGTTGGCAATATCAGTAATGAAATTGATTTTTTGATACTAAAATCGGCCAATGGCAACGCCGTATTACCCTCTAAAGCACAAGCAGATGAGTGGTTAGAAGATCACGTTCGAAATAATGTTGAAGGTGATAGAGTACAAATGTATTTAGATTTTATGACTACTACTGAGAAAGAAGTCATTGGCTCCGCATACCGCAGCAATATGCTAGGGGAAACAGAAGCCTTGGTTGTCGCTTTATTCGCTGCGGTAATAGGCCTGTTATTAATGGCAACATTAAATTTGCTGAATTTATTTATTGCCCATTACCAAAGCCGCACCAAAGAATTCGCTATTCAAATAAGTTTAGGCGCCAGTTTATTGAAAGTGAGAGCGCTGGTGTTATTAGAGAATTTACCGAGCTTTATTTTAGCTGCCATTACTGGTTTGTTAGTTACTGGCTGGGCGCTTAAAAGTTTACCGTTAATTGCTGGTGATAGCTTGCCCTTGATTAGCTCTATCGGTATTAATGTCGCTACGATTATTGCCTCACTCGTTATTATTTTATTATTGAGCCTATTATTTAGTGCCCTTGCCTTGGTCGATATTGATAAGCAAGCACTAGCCAATAACTTAAACAGCAGTGGTAAAGGTGTACAAGCACAAAGCAACCAATGGTTAAGTCGCGTACTCATGGTGGTGCAACTTGGCATTGCGTCTATTTTGTTAACCGCTTCGGTGATGATCACCATGCAAAGTTATCAATCTGTTTACCATAATCTAGGCTATGACATTGGTAATAGCTTTAATGTCACTCTCTCCATTAGTGATGAAGAATACCTAACTCAATTAAGTGATTATGAAGAATATGGACAAAGCGAAATCAAACAGCTGTTGGCTAATGTCAGTGGCTTAATCGAGAGTAAAGTTGCTGATAGCCAAGTCATCATACCCGATATGGGGCCATTGTCTGATTCATTACGAGTCAATGCTTTTCGTGATGAAGCTGGTGGTGGACAAATGGTTGTGCATCAAATGAGAAGCTTAAGTGCTGACTTTTTTAACGCCTTCAATATCCCTATGCTCGCAGGTGCCAACTTGACGCAAGCACAGATAAATAACGATGAAGACAGAATTGTTATTGACGAAAATATGGCTAAAACAGTGTTTGCTAATTTAAGTTATCAAGACATTATAGGAAAGACGATAAAGATAAGTCCAAATCCCGAAAGTACGCCATTAATTGTCACTGGCATAGTAGCGAATACCATCAGCCAAACAGGTTTGCCTGATCCCTTAGGTTTACCAGCTGTCTATTCGCATCGAATTAATGCTGGCAATAGATTACAATTTACTGTGATGATGCCTGAAGGCAAGACGATAACTTCTGCCATGCTAGATACTGAATTAAAACGTCAATATCCGCGTTTAGTTAACTTAGAAGTCACACCTTTACAAGATATTTGGGCAAGACAAACCCTTAATCAACGGGTGAGTTTATGGGTAGTATTAACCATGACAGGGCTAACTTTATTTTTAGCAGCGATTGGCGTAGCAGGCTTAACACAAATGACCACTAATCATCGTAAATATGAACTTGCGGTAAGAATGGCAACAGGTGCTAAACAAGCGAAATTAGTTAACTATATTCTTAAAGATGCTTTAGGTATGTTGGTTGTTGGCTTAGGATTAGGCTTTATTGTTTCAGTACTTGGCTATGTACAAATCCAACAATACTTAGAAATGCTACCTGAGTTTAATTGGTTGGCTATGACGGTATTAGATAGTGCCTTAGTGGCTATTGTAATTTTGTCAGTGATTACCCCTGCGTGGCGGGTCATTAGCTCAGATCCTATGCAGGCTCTGCGAGAAGAGTAAGTAAAAATACAAGAGGCCAATGTAAGTTAGTTTAACTTGCATTGGTAACTACACTGCTAATCTATTAGAGTAGTTAGCATTCTAATAAAAAATATATGGGGAAACGAATTAGCTCGTTTCCTTTTTCTATTTCATGGACAAAAATACTATGCAAAGTGCAACCATTTTAATCGCTGATGACGATGAAGATATTCGCTTAGCCTTAAACCTGCTACTTAGCTCAGAAGGTTATCGCATCATTGAAGCCAGCGATGCCAAAGAAGTCACCATTCAAAGTGCACAACAACAGCCTGATTTGATATTACTGGATATGAATTTCTCTCGAGACACCACCAGTGGTCAAGAAGGCTTGGAAATTCTTAAACAACTACAACCGTTAAATATTCCTATAATTTTAATGACCGCTTGGGGCTCCATTGAGCTGGCGGTTAACGGCTTACAGCAAGGTGCGAGTGATTTTATTGAAAAGCCTTGGAATAAATTAAAGCTATTAAATAGCATTAAACAACAACTTAAGGTTTCTCATTTAAAAGAACAAAATCAAGGCTATCGACAACTACTTGCCGCTGATAAACAAAAGCCATGGATATGCCAATCAAAGAGCATGTTGGCCATTGAGCAACTAGTAGAACAAATGGCGCCTACAGATGCCAATGTATTAATTCTAGGTGAAAATGGCACCGGAAAATCGTTATTGGCCGAGCGCATTCATCAACTGTCGCTTCGCCAACAAGCGCCCTTAATTGCCGTTAATATGGCTGCCATCCCTGATAATTTATTTGAAAGTGAGCTATTTGGCCACCAAAAAGGCGCCTTTACTGATGCGAAACAAAATCGTATTGGTCGTTTTCAATTAGCTGACAAAGGCACATTATTTTTTGATGAAATTGGCTCTTTACCCTTAGTTTTGCAACCTAAATTATTAAGAGTATTAGAAACAGGACAGTATGAAATTCTGGGCTCAAGTCAAACTCAAGTGGCTAACGTTAGACTCATTAGCGCCACCAATGCCGATCTCAATAAACTAGTGAGTGAGCAAGCATTTCGTCAAGACTTATTATATCGCTTAAACACGTTAGTTATCACTATCCCGCCCTTACGTGAACGACTTGCTGACATTGTGCCCTTGGCAGAAAGCTTTGTTGATAAATTTTGTCAAAAATACCACAAGGCCAACCTGTCGATAGCCCCTTGTGCGCTAAGCAAATTACAGCAGCACAGCTGGCCGGGAAATATTCGAGAATTTAGCCATGTTATTGAGCGTGCTGTATTACTCACTATGGGCGGTGAAATTACCGCACAACAATTACTATTAGAAACCATAGATGATAATGCCAGTAACGCAGTGGTATTACAGCCACTTGAGCAGGCTGAAAAACAATTGATAGAAAAAGCGATGTCGGTTGCTCAAGGACAAGTCATTGAAGCAGCAAAATTATTAGAGATTTCTCGAAATGCCTTATACCGACGCTTGGAAAAATTTGGTATTAACTATGCCTCAGAATAAAGACGTGATAACAAATAAGAGGGTGCCGCAGGAAGAAAAACGTCCTGATAACAAGCGTTCATTTGGCAGTCGTTTAATAAGTAAACTCAGCCATGAGCAGTGGCTAATATTTACCCTTAGTATCACTGTCATTACCATTCTCTCCTTAACTGCGGCTTTAACCTGGAGCTTAGCTTGGAGTAACCTTGCCACTGCTACCTTAGTTTTTCTGCTGTCTTATCCTATTATATGGCTTGCATGGCGAGGTTATCATTTTTGGCGACAAGCGATCATGCAATTAACCACCTACACACAAGTGATGAGAGAAGGTGAGACTAATCTGCATTTTAAAGCTCAACATAAAGACAATCTATTAGGTGAATTACAGCGAGAAATTTCTGCCCTCGCTAAGGCAAATCAGCATAAAAAGCAACATAACCAAACGCTCGAAAACTTGCTGAGTCATATTCTGGATTCTTGGCCGATACCAGTATGCTTGTTTGATGAAAATAACCAGCTAAGTTATCGTAATATTGCCATGAGGGAGAAGCTTCAACAACCTATGCTTCTTGGCACAAAAGCAGAAGACTTAGGTTTTACCTTAACGGATGACAGCTTGTCTCATGCCCAGTTTGATCAACAATGGCAATGTCAGAGCATCAGTTATGTTTATCAACAAAAAAAATGCCATATTTTTTCTGCGCTTGATATCTCTCAACCTCTACACCAACAACAAAGCATAACCCAACAAAATCTTATTCGAGTACTGGCGCATGAGTTAAGAAACTCTCTCACCCCAATGGCTTCAATGGCAGATACCTTGCTCAACAATGAAACATTTGACGAGCAACAGGTGCGTATGGTGTTAAGCCGGATACAAGTGCGCAGTAATCGTTTGTTAAGCTTTATCGAACAATATAGTCAATTGAGTCAATTGCCTACGCCTAAAATGACTTGGTTTGATTTAAATGAATTGATTGAAGAAGCGAATGCCATGATGACGAAGCGCTGCATGATCAATTTCCAAGGGAATAGCCAATGTTGCGCAGATGTAGATCAGATGTCACAAATTTTAATTAATCTCTTTAAAAATGCCTCTGAAGCCTGCGCCAAAGAGCACTGTAAAATTGATATTAAAGTGTTCTGTCAGCAAAACAATCAAGTAATTGAAGTAACTGATAATGGTGCTGGCTTTGCCAATTTAGACAATGCGTTAACACCATTTTACACCACCAAAAACCATGGCTCAGGCATTGGTTTGTCACTTTGTGCTGAAATTTCTCGCAACCATGGCGGTGAGCTGAAACTACAAAATATCGACAATGCGGGTGCAAGAATAACCATGACTTGGCCAATGATTAGCAAAATAAATAGCTAACCATGAACTTGCACTAACATAATAATGTGGCCATTACCGACCACCGCAAGAGCTTTGTAACTTGCGAATCAATGACAAGAGCATTTATAAGGTTAACTTTGTTTATTTCCCATAAGTCGACTGCTTATTGTCGCATAAATAAAACGGGGTAAGTGGTAAAGTATAAAAGCGGCTAAACCAATTACACAGGCAAAAATCGTTGGTAAAACAGCACCAAAAGCAAAACTCATACTGAGGATAAAACCAAGAACAAACTCTTCACGGTACAGTCTAAAAAATAGCGCTAGTACGAATATGCCTTGAAACATGATCCCTGTGAGCTCTTGCTTGCCAAAAACAAAAAAACTAGACATCACTCCACCATAAATCATAGCAACAACAAGGCTTGTTACTATATTGCTTGGGGACTTGTCAGTTTCTTGTTTACTCTCTTGCTCGCTTTTTTGCTGATGTTGTTCAAGAACGCGCTTATTGATACGCATAAGCAACAACCAAGTTAATGCTGGTAATACTACTAACCCCCACCAATTTGAAATAGCAGGTAGGTCGGCACGATGTAATAAATGATGGTTAGGCACGCCGCCATTAACATACTGCCATAGTAGAAAAGCACAAGTAATGATGACTACCGCGCCTGTAAAATTGATTTGAATTCGAGAAAGTTGTTGTTGATCCACTTGCTTATCCTTTTAAGTATTATTCATCAGCACCTATTCAGCAAAGAACATTCCAAAAAGAGTAAACATAATAAAAACAAAGAATTAGTAAAACAGTGAAAATGTCATCATGTGAAATTTACTAATAGTTACTGAATTTGACTATTTAGTTTCAAATTAACTTTAACCCTCAACATTAAAAAATTGATGCTTTGATAACTTATCTCGAATAGCGTGATAACGCTGTTGTTCACATGAAGCAAAGCCGGATAATTGCCTGACTTTATTGCGACCAAAAAGGGGCACTGTCATGCCAGCAAAAAATCGACAGTAGCTTTCTAGGGTTAAAGCGGTGTTTATTTTGTTCTCTAAATGTTTTTTGAGCCCTTGCGAATTAGCCAATAAGGTTTCATCGCTTGGCCAAGGCACTTGTTGTGAATACTCAAGCTTAGCAACACTGCCTCGACAAACACTACAGTGGCCGCACATTGTTGGCACATTTTTATCATCAAAATAATAACTTAGGTTATAGCTTAAGCAGCTATCTAGTTGGAAGAATTTCACCAATGATGCAATACGCTTTATTTCTTTTTGCTCTTTATCAACGAAATAATCATGTAATTGCGTTGCCAAGCTTGGATCGTCAAGCGCTAGGTTATCAACAGTAAAAACCTCTGTCATCTGCTTAGTTTCAAGCACTATTAACTGCTGCTCTTGTAAATACTCTAACGCGGCAATCACACGATTGCGCTCGATTGATTTATCTTCTAATAAACGTTCAAAATTCAAACTTCCCCACACTTTTTTAAAAGCGGTGGCATTAAATATTGATGTTAAGAAGGCTTGCCTTTGCTCGTCAAAGCCCGATAATATTTGCGCAACAGGTTGTAATAGCTTAATTTTAAAATCTGCAAAGTACGCGTACATGGGCTCAATAACGCCTGCTAACTCTAACTGTACTAATAACGTTTTTAACGGTAATTGCTTAATGTTACTCGCGTTTGAAAGCGGTAGTAATTGCAACTCCCACTTACCATAACTTAACTCGGCTTTAATATTATTGATTACGTATTCAATGCCACTTAGCTCTGGCGTATCACCATAAACAAAGTTCTCTACCGTATTAAGTCCATCTAAGTTTGCTAAAGTAATGCAATGTGAAAGTTTACCGTCACGCCCTGCTCTACCAATTTCTTGTGAGTAATTTTCAATAGATTTAGGTAAGTCATAATGAAAAACAAAGCGAATATCGCTTTTATCAATGCCCATACCAAAGGCAATAGTGGCAACAATCACTTGAATGTTGCCTGACATAAAGTCGGCTTGAATTTGTTCTCGCCGCTCACTATCAAAACCTGCATGATAAGCGCTAGCGTTAACTCCTGCCTTTTGCAAATAGGCCGCTACTTGCTCAGCACTATGCTGTAAAGTGACATAGACAATGCCACAGTCGTTTGTAGAGGGTGAGTATTGCTTTATCTGTTCAACTAAAAGGTTATTTTTATGTTCACTACTGACTGGCAACACAGTTAAATCTAAGTTACTACGATAAAAGCCTGTTTGCACAATATGGTGGTGATTAATAGCAAACTTTTCAGCCATATCTAACTTAACTTTTTTTGTCGCTGTCGCTGTTAAGAGTAAGGTCAACGGAATATTTAGCGCTTGGCGATAACTCGGCAATTTCAAATAATCAGGTCTGAAATTATGCCCCCACTCTGAGATACAGTGAGCTTCATCAACAACCAACATTGACACAGGTACAGATTGAATAAACTGTCTAAAGCGCTCATTTTTAAAGCGCTCCACCGACACCATCAATATTTTAATCTTGCCTTGACGCACAGCAGTCATCACGTCTTGCACTTGATTGCCTTTTAAAGTGGAATCAATACTTGCAGCAGTAATGTCTTTACTAGCTAGAAATTCCAGCTGATCTTTCATTAAGGCCAATAATGGAGAAACCACTAAAGTTAGATGCGGCAAATGCAAAGCCGTTAACTGATAGCATAACGACTTACCCGAGCCCGTGGGAAAGATAGATAAAGTAGATTGCCCGGCGAGTAGTTGTTCAATAGTTTGCGCTTGGCCTTGACGAAATTGCTCAAAGCCAAAAGTTGTTTGTAGAGATTGTTGAAGAGAGTTTGAGGGGTTCATATGCATAACTAACATTCCATTTATTATTTCATTAGGATAGTTAGACTCTCTCTTTACTATCTTGCGCGCTTAGTTTTAACGGTGAGTTTTACACTTCTGCCGCTACAACTGAAATCTCAACCAATAATGCTTCACGCGCCATTTTAGCGGCAACACATGCTCTTGCAGGTGCATGCCCTTCAGGAATCCAAGCATCCCATACCGCGTTCATATCAGCAAAATAACTCATATCCTTTACATAGATGGTCGCTGATAAAATATGCTCTCTATCACTACCTGCTTGTAATAATAAGCCATCGACTTTATCAAGCATGGTTTGGGTTTGCTCGGTAATACCTTTAGTCGCATCAGCTGCCACTTGACCACATAAATAGATGGTGCCGTTATGTTTAACAATTCGGCTCATACGCTGTTTTGTTTCTAATCGTTCAATTGTCATTCTTACTTCTCTAACATATCAATAAATTTTTGCGATTGTTCAATGGCAGCGTTCATATCTTTTATTAATACGCTAACATCCTTTTTAATTGAAACCATTTCACCTTGCAATGCCCCAACCGCTTTAGCATTTAAGTTATGCTTTAAAAACAAACTATTGTCTTTTAAGGCTGATAATACTGGTGCCATTTTGCTTTCAGCCTTACGCATTGATCTTACCAAGGTCTTATAAACACGTTGTGTTTCTCTTAATTTGGTTGAGCTTTGTCTTTGCAGATTGGCGCTAGAAATTTGTTCAATTTCATCCTGCCATTCATCAAATAGAGCATCGGCAACATCTTCAATTTTATTGATACGCAAACTCACAAGCTCTGCTGCTTCTTTTGATTCTTCATATTGTTCTTGAATAACATTGTATTGCTCTTCAAGCTCACCACCATCAAAGTTAATCAAGGCCGTCATTTCTTCTAATGCCGACTTAAACTGCTCTTGAGCTTCTTGCTGCGATTCTTTGGCATCAACAACACGATCAACCATGATATCGCGTTTATGAATGCCTACTTTTTCCATTGCTGAATAATAAGCCGATGAGCATGATGCCAGCGCAATAACACTGAGTAAAACACCTACCTTTTGAGTAAATTTGAACATAAGAACGCCCTAATATGAAACAGTTAACTTTGTTGTTAATGGTATATTGATTAACCTAGCTAGGCAAAATAATTATTTACATGACAAGTCATTAGCAAAAATCAATGACCATAGTAAAACCCAAGCCAAGTTGTAATAAAACAACATTTTAAAGTGTATGATTAAGAGGCACTTGCATTTTTACGCAAAATAACGTAATAATATTACAACATAGAATTAAAATTATAAAAGTTAACACCATTAATTAACTAAGAGAGAGCAAGATGGAAGAGAAAAGCGAAACTTTAAAAGACCACAAATCTGTAGCGACAACTGTATTTGATTATGACAATACTGACTGGCCACGTGACTTTGATATACGAATTGAAGTAGCAGAGCAACGTGAGATATTAGAAAACTGCTAATTTTTTTAGTGAATAATATGGTTTATACCGTTATTGAGCACTGATGCATTAGAGGTATTTTTAGCAATACCTTGATTAGCACGAGCCAAAAAAAACCTCATGACTTCTCAGTCACAAGGTTTCATTTATAGGATTTAATTGAATCAGTCTAAAATTCAATTATTCCCATTCGATAGTGGCTGGCGGCTTGCCTGAAATATCGTAAACAACACGTGAAATACCATCAATCTCGTTGATTATACGGTTAGATACTAACCCTAAGAAATCATAAGGCAAGTGTGACCAACGTGCGGTCATAAAATCAATCGTTTCAACACAGCGCAATGACACAACCCAATCGTACTTACGCGCATCACCCATCACACCAACAGAGCGTACCGGTAAGAATACCGTAAAGGCTTGACTCACTTTATGGTATAACTCGGCCTTGTGTAGTTCTTCGATAAAAATAGCGTCAGCACGACGTAATAAGTCAGCATATTCTTTTTTCACTTCACCTAAAATACGCACACCTAAACCAGGACCAGGGAAAGGATGACGGTAAAGCATA
>JAPHTO010000008.1 GCA_026196955.1 Colwellia sp.
ACTCACAAGTACATCGTTAAATGGACAAATCAAACGTCCTGAATCAATATCTGGCTTTGCCAGTACACTATAAGCAAGTGCTACACCTTGACCATGTAATGCAGCTTGCACAACCATGGCTGAATGACTAAAAATAGGACCGTGGTTAACATTCCCTCCTTTTACTCCAACTTGTTTAAACCAGCGCTTCCAATCTTTGCGCGAGGTATCATGTAATAGCGTATGATGTTGAAGATCATCAAGCGTCACAAGCGGCGGCTTATTGCTAGTCGCATTTTCTTGAAGTAATAAAGGTGAACAAACAGGGATCAAATATTCGGTATGCAATTTATCGGCATGGATATTTGGCCAACGTCCTCGACCATAGTAAACCGCGACATCAACATCTTCAGTCAATGAGTTCTCTGCTTGATCTACGGCTTTGATCCTAACATCAATATCAGGATGTAACGCATTAAATGCACTCAACCTTGGTACTAGCCATTGGATAGCAAAACTTGCTTGTGAGCTAACGGTTATTGCCCCTTTAGCTCCTCGTGCTAACAGCTTTTCTGTCGCTTCATGCAGATAATTAAAAATATCTTTAATATCGAGATAATATGACTGCCCTTCTTCTGTTAATAATAAAGCACGGTTCTTTCGCATAAACAATTTTATCCCTAAATGCTCTTCCAATGCCTTTATTTGATGGCTTACTGCAGCTTGAGTTACGAATAATTCTTCTGCTGCGCGAGTAAAGCTAAGCTGTCTCGCTGAAGCTTCAAATGCTCTCAATGCGTTTAATGGTGGGAGTCTACTAGCCAATATCAATTATTCCTATTAATAATAACATGGATTAAAAATGTATATTTAATTACGAATACAGCATAACAAATTCACATTAGTTTTTCTAATGAATAACATTATTATTTGTCGTTTTTATTTTTATTCCAGCTTAAGTATTATAGCTCCCGTAGATGAAGGACATCATCTCAAGGTTCTAGAAAAGATAAATATAAGCTGTGATCCCCAACCCATGGCTTATATTCCTCCAAGAGAACAAGCGCGAGAAAAGTCCTAATAAATCTATCAGTCCAACTAATGGACATAAACAGAAAACATTTTTTATTAGGTCAAAACAGGATTAACACCATGAAAGAAACTAACTCATATAAAATAGCTATCGCTGCCACCACTTTAGTAATGGCATACTTTGCTTCAGGTATCGCTTCAATTGCACAAGCAACTGAATTAGTAAAAGCTGAGCCAATACAAGAAATTAATTTAATTCAAGAAGCAAAAGACAACTTAGCATTATCTTTTTCAACCTTATCAATTAATAGCAATGCTAACACAGATAATATTGAAACCATGATAGCTGAGCAAAAACCTACTGCTGAAGAGCTTCCAGCGATTACACTTAGCAAAGTAACCCTTACCGGTGAGTAATTTTACTTTGTTCATCCTCAAAAAATGCTCGCACATTTTCTTTGAACACTCTCATTAAAAAAGCTGTCATTCGACAGCTTTTTTAGTATTAACACAATAAATTTAACTCACTAATCAGTGACAAGCACCTCAAAGCCCTTCACTAAATCATCAATAGCTTTCATCTGCGCTAAATAAGGCTCAAGTTTATCAAGGGGCAATGCACAAGGACCATCACACTTAGCCACACTTGGATCAGGGTGCGCTTCAATAAATAAGCCTGCAATACCTATTGCCATACCGCTACGTGTTAACTGGGCTGCCTGAGCACGTCTACCATCAGCACTATCACTTCGACCACCAGGTTTTTGTAGAGCGTGGGTGGCATCAAAAATCACTGGCGCGTAATTTCTCATTTCATCCATGGCAAGCATATCAACGACCAAATTGTTGTAACCGTAACAACTGCCTCGCTCACACAGCATAATATTCTCATTACCAGCTTCACCAAACTTCTTAATAATATGCTTCATTTCATGTGCAGCTAAAAACTGAGGTTTTTTAACATTAATTGCCGCGCCTGTTTTTGCCATGGCAACAACTAAATCAGTTTGACGTGCTAAAAAAGCAGGTGGTTGTATGACATCAACAACATCTGCAACAGGTTGCGCCTGATACGGCTCATGAACATCAGTAATAATAGGCACATTAA
>JAPHTO010000146.1 GCA_026196955.1 Colwellia sp.
AAAAAGTCTTCGATAAAATATCAAGTTTAGAAAGTCATCCTGAATCTGGTAAAAGGCCACAGGAGTTAGTTAACTTAAATTATCGAGAAGTTTACGTTAATCCCTGCCGAATTTTCTATAAAGTTGATAGTGACAAAGTTTATATTTTTCATGTCATGCGGCAAGAACGAGATCTACGTAGATTTCTTCTACAGAGCTAAATACGGCTAACAAGCAATTAAAGCGGGACTTTTTACAGTTTGCCTAATTTCGATTCGCTGCACATTTTGGCAAACTATTAAAAAGCCCCTTAATTAGGCTAGCTTGAATGAATATTCATAGGAGATTGTAATGTCTATATATGCCGTGAAGTATCAAGAGAATATGCGGTCACTTAGACCATTCTTGCAATATTGTATAGGATGTTTTGTTCTTAGCTGGATAGTGATCATATCTATAATCACTCAATTCTTAACAGCCCCAAATTGGATTTTTTTATGTTTTGTAATATCAGCGTTTGGAAGTGTTATTATCTTAATAATTGCAATGAATCGTTATGCTAGATGTCCTGCTTGTGGCAAGCAACCTTATGAAAGGAATGGTCAGATATCTATTAATATAGACACCTGTCCTGATTGTAATGAGGGGTTAAATTGATATATCAAGCTACAAGCTGCTCAACGGGACAAAAAACAGTTTGTTGTTTTTCGTTCCTCAAAATTTTAACCAACTATTATTTGCCTGTTAGTAGGCGTTATGTGTATTGCAGATACCAGTGATTAATTGAAGGGATATATGAAAGGTTCATGTAATTGTGGAAAGGTAAGTTTTGAAGTTTCAGGCGATGTATCAGGCTTATACCAATGTCATTGTAAGTTATGTCAAAAACAATCGGGCTCAACTTCTAATACAGCGACAATCGTAAATAAATCAGACTTTAAATGGGTTTCGGGAGCAGATTCAATTAGCTATTGGAAAAAAGACTCTGGATTTACCTCTCATTTTTGTAAACAATGCGGGTGTCCTGTTCCAAATAAGCTAAGAGAATATGATTTTTATTGGGTTCCTATGGGGCTAGTCGAAAACTTTGACATCAGAATAATCACGCACTTATGTTGTAGTTCAAAAGCTAATTGGGATGATATTCCTGATGGTTGTGTTAAGCACAATGAAATGCCACCTGATCTTGATATTTTTATAAAAAGCCTTCAAAAAAGTTAGGTGTAATATATACATAACAGGAATTTAAAGCGGGACTGTTAGCAGTTTTCTCGGTTTCGCTTCGTTACATATTTTAGTAAACTATCATCAACCCTTAAATGGGCGTTAGGCATACAAGTATAATCAACTTAAAAAGGAGTTTGTTTTGGGTGGAATAGGTATTTGGCAGATATTAATTATTGTAGCCATTCTTTTATTAAATGTATTGCCATGGATACTGGCATTAACCTCTAAAAAAGTTGAAGGTTTAGAAAAAATGATTTGGTTTTTATCCGCTTTTTTTGCTTCTTGGTTAGGGTACTTAGTTTTTTACTTTGTTGTAGTAAGAAATAAGACATCACCCTCAAGTTTTGAAAGAAAAATCTATAGAGATGAAAATGGCCGAGTAATTCGATAGTCTGCCTAGCAAGGTTTTTTAAGTCGGTCTGGTAACAGTTTGCTTTTGCTCCTGCATCGCTTACTTTAACCAACTATTTTTTAGCCTGTTAATTGGGCATTAGATTTCTTGGAGTTTGAGTTCAACTAGTATGAAATTATTGTTTGTAGTTATTGCTTTTCTTGTAGGATTCGGTGCTTCTTCATATTTGTCGTCTCGTTATCAACTTGAAGATGAAATAAATGATTATCAAAGAGAGGTACTGATATCCTCTAGGCTCCTCGAAGAATATACCGAAAACTGTTCTAGTAATAGACAAAGTAACTTTTCTCCATATGTTGAGCATTCAACTTTAATGTATGAAAGGCTTATAAGAAAGTCTCAAAAATTCCCATATTATATGGGGGATGATTTTATTAACGACCATGAAGAGTCTGTTTTTAACTTTCAGCATAAAATAGAGTTATTAAATAATAAAATAGATCTTTGCAAATAAACCTAACAAGAACGCTTAACAGTTGAAGGAGTTTATTAATTGCTAGAGTCATTTATTGTTTTAATCACAACAACAGCACTTTTGCTTGGTTCTCCGGGGCCAGCCCCTTTAGCTTTGGCTGCAACAGGTGCTACATTTGGTGTAAAAAAAGGCACTCCTTTTCTAGCTGGCATTCTTGTTGGTCTCAGCGTTGCAATTATCGGGGCAACAGCAGGGTTAGCTGCACTATTTTCTCAGTTCCCAAATTTTAGAATTGTTTGTCAATTTGCAGGGGCAGCTTATATTCTTTATATCGCTTATAAAATTGCCTCAGCCTCTACAGCTAATAGTCAAACCTCTCAAGTGGCTCCTAACTTCAAAGACGGTTTTATTCTTAATCTGTTAAATCCTAAAGCATATGCTGCATTTTTAGCTATTTTTTCTCAATTTCTTTTACCTTTCTCAGATATATCCTGTTCTGCACAACTAAATCAGGACACTTTTTTCAAGGAACTTTGCTCATATTCTACTGGTGCCAGATCACCGTTAGCTGTATGAAGCCTTTCTAAGTT
>JAPHTO010000047.1 GCA_026196955.1 Colwellia sp.
AACTTAGAAAGGCTTCATACAGCTAACGGTGATCTGGCACCAGTAGAATATGAGCAAAGTTCCTTGAAAAAAGTGTCCTGATTTAGTTGTGCAGAACACCTTAACGATCAATATATAAAACGATTAGTTGATAATAGACCTGATCTATTTGAAACACGTGTTGTAATGAGTGCTCTAAATCGTTTAATTGATTTTCATGAAGAGCTACCCTTTAAAATTAATTTTAGCTATTTAAACGCTAAAAAACTGAAGGTTAAATTAAAAGAAAAAAAACAGCATTTAGTTATTCCTCCTCGACTTTATTCTGAGATGATTAATTCATTCTCCAAAGATGTTCAGTCGCTTATTAAGTTTAAACCTCAAATAGAATTAGAAGTCGAGAGAATGTATCAATTAGAGCAAAGTTTGATGCAGTATAGAATTAAGATATTTAGAAATGGAAAAATAGCTGAAAAAAATATGTTTAAAAGTGGTTTTGATGAATTGCAAAATCACTTTAATGACCAAAACATTGTTTTAGTTGATGGCTTAGAAACAGAAGAAGACAATCCAGGGTTGTGGATAAAATCTTTTATGGAGATTCGTCCTATAGTTAATTTAGACACCGCTTACTTTTTATATATGGAGGACTGGAAGTTTACTCCATTTATTATTGGTGAATTGAGTTTTGACACTATTGGGCAGTTTAAGTCTTTTCTTGCTGAACTAGACATGAAATGCAAAATGCTTTGCTTACTGCTGAGCTTAAGCCGCATTGATGAATTAAATGCAATGCATCCCGAATATGGAGCGCAAAGTTACGAGTATAATGGTCAAAAAATTTATATTTTAACGACAAGGCAGTCTAAAATAAAATCAGGTGTCCAGACTAAAGAAGATATATTTGCTACAACTAAAACTGGTTATGACGCATTCAATTTAATGTGCTCAATACATCGTCCACTACTGAACAAAATTGATACTAATAATAAGCATTTTGTTTCTCTTAGCCAGACTCAATATCCAAAAGCATTAGGTAAAAAGTCATGGGCCGATACTTTTAGAGTAGTTGTTAATAGATGGCTTAAATACAATACAGATATTATTTTGACTGCTGAGGATATAAGCTTTTTAAGGGTATCTAACCCTGGCAATACAGATGTCAATATCGGTAATCCATTTCACTTTACGAATCATCAAACTAGAAGGTCTTCAGCATTTTATCTTGTAGGTTATGAGTTATTAGCATTCCCACAGTTACAACAGCAGTTGTCTCACCTTAGCCGAGCTATGAGCCGCCATTATGCCAATAATGCATCATACTGGGGAACCTTACGTAAAGAGGTAGATGATGAACGTAATACACAGAAATCAGAGCTACTTGCAACGGTTTACAAGAGAATAGCTAATAACGACAGAATCGCAGGTGGTAAAGCAAAGGCGTTAAAATCGCTAACTGGCAACACTGACTATTTTGAGCAAGCAGATAATTCTAGACTTACGAGCGCTAAATATTGGAAGAAAATGCTAGAAACAGGGAAAAGTCATATTCATGCTATCGCACCAGGCATGTATTGTACTAACTCTAATTGTGACATGAGAATTAATATTGTTCTTGAAGAGTGTGTAGGCTGTGAATTTGATGTCATTTTCGAAGGCATGTATGCAGAAGGTAAACGTGTAAATGCGAGTAAAAACCTAGCTTTACTCGATAGTTTTGATGAGTTAACACACAGTGTTGCATCTCAGCTGATTGTTCAAATCAAAAGTTGTGAAGCTATTTTATCTGATTTAGAAATATCATTTGAACCGACTAAAATCCCTCAGCATATTTTAAATATGCTGATTGAAGTAAAGACCTCTTAGGAGTTAACTATGAGTTTACGAGAGATAAAAAAAGAAAAAACGGCCTTAAAAGCTATAGAGGCTATTAAACGTATTCAAGATGGTAAGCCTAATCATCGCAAATTATTAAATAGAGATAACCTTAAACTCAATCAGCATACTGTTGAACAAGAAGCTGGATTGGGTGTCGGCGCGTTAAAACACCATAATGATATTTTAACGATGATCTCTAATATCAATCTAACGGGTAGTGAACAGGAGAAAACAACAGGCACACAAACTGATATCTATTTACTTAATCAACAAATTATAAAATTAAAAGCGCAAAAAAAGGCTGCTATTACTGGTAAGAAAGATGCTATTGCACTAAAAAAATCTTACGCAGAGCAATTAGAAACACTTAAATATGAAAACAAGATGCTACATCAACACCATGCTGAAGTTGTGTCAGCGTTATTTGACTTAATTCCTCAAGAGGATCGCGAGGGTATTGTGATTAAAGCTATGTCTCATGGTAATACTAATGTAGTACCTATAAAATCTTAGGCTCTATAGATACTGACTATCTTTGATAGGAAGGGGTATTTTTATAATTTCAATATTCAAAAACTAATTTCCTGAAAAAGCCACTTCCTGGATATAGTGAAAATGTTTTACCAGATTCTTTGAGCTTACCTGATTGATAATATTCAATTATTGTTTTTTCAAACAATGGTTCAAGTTTTTCAATGGGCGTATTGTCTGAATTACCCATGCCTGCATAGTATCCGAGATGATAAGAGCCATCATCCTTAGAGATAAGTAAGCTAGGTGAATCGGTTCCTTCATTTGTCCACTCTATGAGTTTCTCTTCCACATATTGTAGAGTGATTTTTTATTATCTTTCATGTTATCTCGCTGTTTTATTTGATTTAGTGCAAGTTAAAGCATGTATAACCACTTATTTAATTTACAATAAATGTACTGATGAAGTATAAATTACTTTGTTAAAGTTATTCATGAAACTCTAGGTTCTATGTTTTAATTACTTTTAAAATTAAAGGTTTAAGCCGCTCATATCGAGTAAACATTTTTGTTTACTAACGGTAAAGTATTACCTGTAATGCAATTATATTTACCTCAAGTAAACAATATCGTTTACCGTAATGTTTTCACGAGTGGTAACATTGCAAAAGACCCCCTATTTTGGTTATTTGCAAAGGAAAGTTCCTAGGCTAGGTCACAACGCTCTAGTAGCAACAAAACAAGTTCACGCTGAAAATACTGATAATTATCTGGAATGTTTAAGTTGCTTATTTTAGGTAAATAAACATCACCAGTGTGCTTTTGAATGCGTTCAATATGTTGCTGTTCAAACACATAAATTCGATCAGCCCATTGCAACATTTCTTCGGTACAAAGAGTTGAATTAGCTTTACTTACATATTTTTCGCTGAGGCCTGCGGATTTGTACTGATGGTTGTTATTGGCAGCGCGAAATACTTCTTCAGCAGTTTTGCTGCGTTGTATGTTTGCGGTGCATAAAAATAGAATATTCACTATCGCTTACCCCTTATGAAAAGTCACCCGTTCTCATGCGAACTAGCATATCCATCACTTCATCAGCATTAATTTTAAGCTGCTCAAACGGTGACTTACCTTTTAGAAAAGGTTTAGGTGTAGTTAGCCATTCATAGCACACCCGATCATCAAACTTAAACTGCTTCATCAGTTCCTGATAAATATCAAAATGCTCAGTTTTTAAATGCTCTAGTTCAGTTAAAGTAGTATGTTTTTCTAGGGAGGGTTTGATGTTTTGATGAGACATAAATTTGAGCTTTTAAATAATGATGATCTATATCAACACTAAAGCATAAAATCTATTTGCTGTCTAACTCATAATGAGACATACTATTTCGACTCGAATGGAAAATGTCAATAGAATCAGACTTATCGAATGGACGAATTCAGTTTTGCACAGAAGCAGCGCTTAGCTTATATCGACTTTAAACTCTATTTTACTGGGATGGTAACTCGCAGTGAGATAGTCAGCCATTTCGAATTAGGGCTTGCCGCAGCAACCAGAGATTTAAAGTTCTACAAAGATAATGCACCTAAGAATATGGCGTATGACAACGTAGAGAAAAAATACTTCATCACAACACAATTCAAACCCATATTTAAACATGATGCTCGCCGTACCCTTATCAAGTTAGCGAACAACATAAGCGATGGTTTTGACTCTATTGGTGATACGTCATTCCCTATTGAATCACCAAGCCCGTTGAACGTAACAGATATTGATATTATCGCGAAACTATCTCAAGCGATTATCAATCATAAACCCATTAGCGTTATCTATACGTCTTTAAGCAGTGGTTCTGGTGCTAGAGAGCTAGTGCCTCACTCAATCGTAGATAACGGCTTACGTTGGCATTTAAGAGCGTTTGATCGCAAATCAAAATCATTCAGAGATTTTGTTTTAACTCGCATTACCAAAGTTACAATTCTGGCACAGACTTCATCTCCTGAAGAAGATAAATTAGAAGATCATCAATGGATGCGTATGGTGCCGTTACAAATTATTCCGCACCCAAATAACGTTAAACATCCAACTGCTATTAAGCTCGATTTCGGGATGGAAAAAGGCATGTTAGAAGTTAACGTGCGTGCAGCAATGGCAGGTTATTTATTAAGACGTTGGAACGTGGACTGTTCTGAAAGTGGTTTACTTTCAGGCCCTGAATACCAACTCTATTTACAGAACAGCCAAACATTATACGGTGCAGAAAATCTAGCTATTGCACCAGGTTATGAAATGAAAACTAAGTAGGTTTATAAATGAGTGAGCTATCTGATTTGATTTTAAACGAGCTTAAAAGAGAGCCAAATCAGAAAGCGAAAGACATTGCTAAGAAGTTTGATGTTGATAGGAAAACTATTAACCACACCTTGTATTCTATATTAGGAGACAAGGTAAAACAAAATGAAGATTACTCGTGGTGTTTAACTGAAATAAATGAAAAGGGAGTACCTCAAGATATGGATGATTCAACTAATACTCAGTTAAATGAGAACTTTGCATTTGATTCTTTGCAGTCGATTCGAAATCGCTTATTAGACCTAACTGGCAGAAACCGACTATTAAACTTTAAACATGGCAGATCTGGTTTTATCCGAGTGATAGATGAAATGCCAGATCAGTTAGCTGAAAACATACTTGAAAGTCATAAGTTTACTTTTATACCAATTGATGAACCTTTGCGAGAGGAGTTAATTGAGCATGGATATATAGTTATCGATGATGATGGCCAAGAGGTAAAAGTAAAAGCTGATCCAAGTGCTAAAGAATGGGCAAAAGT
>JAPHTO010000052.1 GCA_026196955.1 Colwellia sp.
CCGTATCATTTGAGTTGCTTTTTGGGATTTCATATTTATCCTTTAGTACGAACTAAGATTTCTAAAGTATTAAATATAATCATTAATAAATGATAGTGGAAAGGTCTAATGCCTATTTAATGGAAAAATTGTTGGCTAAAATTAGCAATGAAGAAGTAAAAACCAACAGCTTTTCCTTTTTAATGGATTGTTATAAGCCAACTTTAGGTAGTTGATGGCTGTTAGTTAACACACGACTATCTATATTAAGTACCGCAGAATAAGAAACTCCACCTTTTTGATAAATAAGAAATAATTCATTTTTATTTAAAAGTGTGTGATCCACAATTAATTCAACTTCTTTGATTAATTCTTGGTAGTCTGAGCCATCAGGTTTTGTGATAGCTATTGTGGTTAGATCATCTGGAGATAAACGATTATCTTGATCAGAGTCCAACATAACCAATTGGTATAAAATTGCAACGATTGGCTCATTTGAGTTGTAATCACCTAACCTTAATTTATCACTGCGCTCTATTAGGTAATTTGTGTGATTAAACAACCATCTTTCTTCAGAAGTCTCGGTATTGATAAATAAGTAATTACGTGTGGAGTTTGATGACTTGCTAAAATAAGCACGATCAAAGGATTGATCTGAATGAAGGGGAATCATTAACAATTTTCTATCGTTTAATTCTGAAAATTGACCGAGCCTCCAACTCTCTTTTATTTCTGTATTATTCTCTATATTTACAATGTTACGAGTTGTTCTTTCTCTAGTTACATCTTGAAATAGCTTATATGTTGCAAATACAAGCAAGCCTAAGGCAAGAACTCCTGCAACAGAAATAACTAGTCCATTGAAGCGCCATATTAATTTAAAAAACTTATTATCTTCCATCATAGTCCAAATCTGAGGTTGGCTTATTAACGCCATTTAAGGGCTGACGATAGTTTGCTAAAATGTGTAGCGGAATCAAGCAAACTGTTGGTAATTTCACGTTAAATTTTGTTTTGTTTACTTTTCGAAAAAGCTTAATTCAGCACATGCAAATAATATTTTCATTAAATTTCCCTATCTGATTAACAATGAAAGTTTGAGTAAACATAACAGCTTATTATGGAGACTTCTCTTAATCTTTGTCTCATAAGCTTTGTTTAATTTATATTAATATCCCATAAACTCATAGCTTTAGGAAATGAAATTTTTTGCGATAATCAGACTCGATAAAAGCCTATTTACAAAAGTGTTAACTCGAAGGCGAGGGAATTAGCGCAACAATCCATTGTTGCATTAATAGGTAAATTTAAGATTGCAGTTAATTAATTGATGTCTGATTTATTGAATTTCGGTTAATTCACCACGTAAGCTTGTTTCCATAAGCTGGCAAATTTCTTTATAGCGAAGATCTTGGCTTAGTAAGTAATGCAGCTTGGTTAAGGTGGCTTCTAATGTCATATCATGGCCACTGATCACACCTGCTTGCCTTAAAGAGTTTCCTGTCGCGTAACCAGACATGTTAACCGTGCCTTTAATACACTGGCTGCAATTTACCACGACAATACCTTGTTGCTTAGCCTTGGTTAAACAAGCGAGAAGGGCGTTATCTTGCGGGGCATTGCCAACACCATAACTACGTAAAATTAAGGCTTTTACCGGTTGGCGAATAACATTGTCTATCACATCGCTACTGATGCCAGGGTAAAGGTGCACAACGCCAATAGGCTGTGGAATTATATCTCGAACCACAACGGGAGCTTCTGATTTGGTGCTAGAGGATACCTGACCAGAAAGCACATTAATATTAATGCCTGCTTCAAGTAATGGCGGCATATTAGGTGAGTCGAAGGCATTGAAACCGTCGGCATAGGCTTTTATTGAGCGATTACCACGATAAAGCTTATTATTGAAAAACAAGCCGACTTCATTAATAGGGTAACTTGCCGCTATGTATAATGAGTTTAATACATTAACTTGTCCATCCGATCGTAACTGACTTAATGGAATTTGTGAGCCAGTAACAATAATGGGCTTGCTTAAGTTTTCAAACATAAAAGACAGTGCCGAGCTTGTATAAGCCATGGTGTCTGTGCCATGCAAGACAACAAAACCATCGTAGTCATCGTAGTGTGCTTTAATATCATCTGCAATACGTTGCCAATCACTTGGCGTCATATTCGATGAGTCTATTAGCGGGTTGTATTCGTTAATAGTAAAGTTAGGCATTTCCTGACGGTGAAACTCAGGCAGAGCGTTGATAGAGGCCGTTAAGTGACCTTTATCAGGCACATAACCTTCTTGGCTTTTCTTCATCCCTATAGTGCCGCCAGTATAGGCGACATAAATATTTTTACGATCTGTCATTCTTATTGTTCACTACAAGCTAAGCATAAAGTGTAGATGCCTTGTGGATCATTAAATTGATTCATCGTGGCTAATTCTTTTTGTAATTGACCAACAAACTGAGTTACAGGTTTGCTATCAATACTTGTTGGTGACATTAAATCATTTGATGAAAATGGAGATAATGCTAAAAAGCTGCTGCTTTTACCTATCATTTGCTGTAAAAACTTATTGCGTGAAGAAGGCACTTTTTCAATGAGTAAGGTGTCATATTGTTCAAGTTCGGCAAGCTCTGCGGCGGCAATAACCGCATCGGTTAAATTACCTAATTCATCAACTAAACCTAACTCTTTTGCTTTTGCTCCTGACCATACACGGCCTTGGGCAACGGCATCGACTTCTTCTATTGTCATATCTCTGTTTTCTGCAACTAAGGTGATAAAATCTTGATAACCTTTGTTAATGCTTAGCTGAAATAACTGCGCCATGCCATCTGTTAATGGTTGAGTCGGACCAAAACCTGAAATGTCAGTGGTACCAACACCATCAGTATGAATACCAAGCTTGCCTAATGAGTCTTCAAACGTCATCATCATGCCAAAGATACCGATTGAACCTGTGATAGTAGAGGGGGCGGCATAAATTTTATCAGCAGGCGCTGAGATCCAATAACCACCTGAAGCGGCATAAGTTCCCATTGAAGCAATAACGGGTTTTCCTGCTGCTTTTAATAACTCCACTTCTTGGCGAATAATCTCTGATGCAAAAGCACTGCCGCCTGGGCTATCAACACGTAAAACAACCGCTTTAACTTTTTTGTTCATACGTGCTTTACGTAACAATTTCGCTGTTGAATCACCGCCAATGGTACCCGGTTTTTGAGTGCCATTTAAAATAGTCCCTTTTGCGACAATAATAGCTACTTTATTAGACGATTTATTCTCCAGTGCGGTAATAGGCGTACTTGCTTCTAAATAATCTTTAAAACCAATATGGCTATAACTATCACCTTTTTTATTTTCACCTACTAGGTCAATTAACTCATTACGCATTTGATCGCGAGTTTTTAACTGATCAACCCAGTTATTGGCTAAGGCATATTCTGCAAAGCTACTATTTGACTGACTAAATTTAGTCAATAAATCGGTTATGCTTTCATCAAAGTTTTCAACAGCAAACCCGCGTTGATTAGCAACATCTTGTTTGTATTGTCCCCATAGATCGCCAAGCCATAATTTATTCGCTTCTTTCGCGGCATCTGACATGTCATCACGTAAAAAGGGCTCTACTGCCGACTTAAAAGTACCAACACGGAAAATATGCTGTTTGATGGCAAGTTTTTCTAGCGCTGATTTAAAATACATTTTGTAACGGCCATAACCGTCAAGTAGCATAAAACCCTGTGAATTTAACCAAATATCATCGGCATAACTGGCAAGGTAATATTGATCTTGAGAAAAATGATCACCTAGCGCTATTACTTTTTTGCCTGAGCTTTTATAGTCAACTAGCGCTTTACCCACATCTTGTAGCTTGGTTAAGCCTGCATTTTGTAAGCCTTGCAGCTGCAATACTAATAATTCAACCCGATCATCATTTTTAGCTCGGTTAATGACATCGATGACATTAGCTAATAATACTTCAGGTCTATCTTCTTCTTGGCCTAGTGCCTCGTTTAAAAAGGCATCCATAGGGTTGATTTCATGCTTTTGTTCAACAAGATCGCCAACAAGGTTTAGCACTAAGGCGGTTTTATCGGGAATTTCTATTTGATCCTTATCGCTGGCAATCATGATGATAAAGCTAACGAATAAAAGGATAAAAATGAAGTTTAATACCACTGAGCGGGTTAGGGTGAATAACCACCACGCGCCCGATAAGATGCGTTTAAATAAATTTGCTACAGCACTCATAAATTTTATCTATACATTAATTAATACATTAGTATTATCTTACCTTAAAGTGATTAAAAGTTGACTACTAGATTGTAAATAAATGAGTATTTGTTTAACTGCTTAAGATTTATAGTCGTTATTATGAAAGTATTTGTTCGCTATAAGGTTCTATACATTTATCCCCTTAACAAATTAAAACACACTTGAGAAAATCGACCATGACACAACTGTTAACACTCTATACAAGCTTTATAAATAAGTTGCCTGCTTTTGATGGCATTCCCGCGCTATTAATTCGCTTGTATCTTGCTCCTGTTTTTATTATGGCAGGCTTTAGTAAAACTCAGCTATTAAGTGATGATGTTTCAGGTTTAGCAGCATTCATGGCAGATCCTAATATAGTGGCTTGGTTTGGTAATAGTGACTGGGGTTTAGGGTTACCATTTCCTGCGTTGCTTGCTAATTTGGTGATTTTAGTTGAGTTTTTTGGTGGTTGGTTATTGCTGATAGGAGCATTAACTCGGTTAGTCTCAATTCCGTTAATGTTTACGATGATAATTGCAGCAACAACAGTGCATGCCG
The DNA here is from genome assembly GCA_026196955.1 of Colwellia sp. Taxonomy (GTDB): domain Bacteria; phylum Pseudomonadota; class Gammaproteobacteria; order Enterobacterales; family Alteromonadaceae; genus Colwellia. The sequence goes on from JAPHTO010000052.1 coordinate 4,801, forward strand.
ATAATGGCTGGTTTGCTATCACGCCAACAAACCCTGATATTAGTGCCGCAAAAGTATTGGATTGGCTTGGTGCAGATCAAGCACAGGCTAGTCTTGATAATAGCGCTGAAACAGCAAACAAGTTAGCTAAAATGCGAGAGATTTTAGAGGAGAATGGCAATACCGACTGGCTATATGAGAATGGCAATATTGTTGTCTTGAATAACGGTATTGAATTCTCAGCAACTTATTTCATTATGTTGCTGGCGTTATTCTTTATTGGTGCGGGTCGCTTTACTAGTGTTGATTATTTTATCGCTAAACGATTGTTACCTAAAGAAAATACTTTTTGATACCACGATAAAAAAATTAAGCTGTCAGTTTTTTAAATGTTCACACTGACAGCTTAGTCTACTTACTCTTCATTAATAGCCTGCATTTTTCGCGACTTTTTATTCATGAGTAACTCTCCCCAGTGATACATAGCTAATCCGCTTATCACTAAAGCAGCTCCAATTAATATTTTGCTATCAAGCTCTTCATTATTCAACATAGCACCAAGTGAAAGCGCAATAATAGGTGTGATAAGCGTGATTAAGGTAACTGTACTTGCCGTTAGCCTTTGCAATACATAGAAGTATGCAAAAAAACCAATCAGAGAGCCAAACACCCCTAAATACAAGGTTGCCCAAATAGACTTTGCTTGCCAATTATCTATATCAAGGGTGCCATCAAGTAACAACCAAGTAATAAAGAACAAGGGGGTAGCAATAAGTAAAGAGCCAACTGTTGTGGCCATTGGATGGATAGCCAGTGAAATACTCTTTACTAATACCCCACTTAAACTAAACAAGCATACGGCAATGAGAATAAATACTAAGCCATAAAAACTATTATCTTGCATGGTGAAGTTATCAGAGCAAACAATCGCTAAACCAATAAAGGCCAACATCATGGCTAACTTTTTCGCCGTAGTTATTTTTGGCTCGGCTAATATTTTTTGGGCAAATATTGCTGATAATATTGGTGCTAAGCCAAACACTAACGACAATATTCCCGAAGATAAATAGCGAGCAGCTAAATAGGAAAACAGCATGCCACCAAAAATGCCTAAAGCAGAGTAGCTGTATAGCCGAATTGCCTTTTTATGCCAAGGTAGTGATATTTGTTTGACGTAAATAATTAGCGCACCAAGCACAACAGCAATAAGCATGCGCAGTAATACCGCCATAGTCGGGGTGATGGTTTCGCTACTCCATATAATACTTAAAGGCGTAGTGGACCATATTAATAAAACCGCCAAATAGGCAACTGACACTTGCATTTTTACTCTCCTTTTATTATTCGTTCTGTTTATTTGCAGCGTTTTTAACGGTTTAATTTGAATTAAATAAAAAAGCCGCAAAAAATAATTTCTGCGGCTTAAGTATTTTATAGAGTTAATTTGAAAAGATTAACTTAAGTGCTCCGCATTTTTGGCCACAAACGAATGACCTGACTCAACCAACAATTTGTTGGCAAAGAAAGGTTTAAATTATTTCGTTTGAGTAAATGCATTGGGCTACTTGTTATTTTGTTGTTAGTGAAAAAGTATTTGTAACTGTGTTCACATAGTGGCGCTGCTAGCTTTATATGTCAAGCATTGCGTGAGCGTTAATGTATTAAAAAGGCCAGTATGACATTGGCGTGATCTTATCTTGGGTTTTTACATAAGTTAACAAGCAATAGCTATGCTTAGCGGGAATAATAAAGAATCGAAATATTTTTCTACGTTAATAAATAATTTCAGTTTACACTAGATGTATATTTTAATGAGAATAATAATCTTTCAATGACCAATATCGATTTCCTATTACAAAGACAATCTACGCCTTTACTTACTGAGCCAGCTCCAAATCAGCAATGCTTAGAAAAGATTTTAGCCGCAGGCATGCGTGTTCCTGATCATGGTGGTATACAACCGTGGCACTTTACTGTTGTTTCAGGTAATGGCTTACAACGATTAAGTGAGCTTTTTGTTAACAGTAGCAATGCGACGGCTAATCTTGAAAAGATAGCAAAAATGCCATTTCGTGCACCTATGATGATTATTGTTACGACACAATTTACCCATCATGAGAAAGTCCCCAAACAAGAACAATTAATTGCTGCGGGTTGTTGTGCTCATGCCATGCAAATGGCAGCCGTTGCATTAGGTTATGGCGCAATGTGGAGAACAGGGGAGTTAGCTTACAATTCACAAGTTAAACAAGGTTTAGGGATTAGCGAAGACGATGAAATCGTGGGCTTTTTGTATATAGGTACACAATGTAAAGAATTGCCGTTAAAACCATCAAAAAATTTCAACGCTAAAGTAAGTTACTGGCAATAAGGTAGGATAAAAATATAGGTCGTCATAGTTAACACTGACGACCTATATAGACAAATAACTCTGATTTAGAATGCTGCGTTATTGGGTGTTCTAGGGAATGGGATCACATCACGAACGTTTTGCATACCTGTTGCGTAAGCCACCAAACGCTCAAAACCTAAACCAAAACCTGAATGCGGCACAGTACCATAGCGACGTAAATCACGGTACCAGCTATAATCAGCAACATCTAATCCCATTTCATCTAAACGGCTGTCAAGCACATCAAGACGTTCTTCACGTTGACTACCGCCAATGATCTCACCAATACCTGGTGCTAGAATATCCATAGCCGCAACGGTTTTGCCATCATCATTTAAACGCATGTAGAAAGATTTGATATCTTTAGGGTAGTTTTGTAAAACAACAGGGCCGTTAAAATGCTCTTCAGCTAAGTAACGCTCGTGCTCTGAGTTTAAATCAACTCCCCAAGAAACGGGGTTTTCAAATTTCTTATCACAGTTTTCTAAAATGGTAATCGCATCTGTGTAATCTAAACGAACAAAGTCAGTTTCAATGACTGAATTTAAACGATCAACAACCGTTTTATCGACACGTTGTTGGAAGAAGGCAATATCATCTGCTCGCTCTTCTAAAACAGCTTTAAGCACGTATTTTAGCATTTCTTCTGCCAAATCTGCCGCGTCAGCTAGATCAGCAAAAGCAATTTCTGGCTCAACCATCCAGAACTCAGCTAAGTGACGAGAAGTATTAGAGTTTTCTGCTCTAAATGTAGGGCCGAAAGTATAAACTTTTGACAACGCGTTACAGTAAGTTTCAACGTTTAACTGCCCAGAAACGGTTAAAAAGGTCTCTTTGCCAAAAAAGTCTTGTTTGTAGTCGACTTTACCACTGTCATCACGCGGTAAGTTTTCCATATCTAAAGTACTAACGCGGAACATCTCACCAGCGCCTTCACAATCACTACCGGTAATTAATGGTGTGCTGATCCAAAAATAGCCTTTTGAATGTAAGAAACGATGGATAGCTTGTGCTAAACAGTTACGAACACGAGTAACTGCACCGCCAATATTTGTACGGGCACGTAAATGTGCTTGCTCGCGTAAATACTCAATACTGTGGCGCTTGGCAGCCATAGGGTAAGTATCAGGATCTTCAACTAAGCCAAGTATTTCAACCGCTGTTGCTTGTACTTCAAAAGATTGACCTTTACCTGGCGATTCTACCAAAATACCAGTCACTTTTACTGAACAACCAGTCGTTAGCTTAAGCACATCTTCTTGATAATTATTAAGATCACTAGGTACTATGGCTTGAATGGCGTCGAAGCACGAACCATCATGTATGGCTAAAAAAGAAATACCCGCTTTAGAGTCGCGGCGTGTTCTGATCCAACCATGTAGGGTTATAGTTTCATCAACAGGGTATTTACCTGCTAATACATCAGTAATTGCTATAACTGACATTTAATGACCTCTTATTTATATTGTCTAATACTTTAAATTTGCTTTTACGCAGAAAATGGGTTGATATGTTACCGTGACTGTTATGTTTAACAAGTAAAATTTGCTAATTTAACCCACAATAATGAAAAAAATAATAATAACGATAAAAATAGTTGAATAAGATGAAGTCTAAACAATCAAAGCCAAGTGAAGAGCGACGTATATCCCCCGATTTTTGGTTTTATCTCGCCAAATCATTATCGATACTCAGCTGGGTAATCTTTATTTTTGCTTTAGTGATGTCATTTTATGCAGCGCCTGAAAAAAGCTATGGTGTCGCTCGTTATTATGATTTAGAAATAAGGCGTTTTTGGTTAACGCCATTAACGGGCTATTTATATCTTGTTATTTGGGCTAGCGCCGCAGGAAGCTACACCTCATTACTCATTGAAAAATACCGCAGCCGACGAAATAGTGATAATCCTTATCACCATTTACATTTTTTACTCATTATAAATCTAATTTGGATGTCGACTATTTTACACTACGTACTTAATCAATAAGAAAACAAGCGTCTTCATCAAGCACGGTGGCAATCGCATTGACTAAGCTAACTAATTGTTCCGTGTTGATAATGAGTGGTGGAATAATATAGATAAGCTTGCCAAATGGACGGATCCATACGCCAAGCTCAACGAAACGTTTTTGTATTGTCGCAACATTAACACTGTTTAGGCATTCAACGGCACCAATAGTGCCTAAAACTCTAGCATCTTTAACACGTTCATGACGGGCTAAAGGGGTCAATAAACCTTGTAATGCTTGTTCAATAACACTTACTTGCTGTTGCCAATTATTTTCAAATAATAACTCTATACTGGCATTGGCCACAGCGCAGGCAAGGGCGTTACCCATAAATGTTGGGCCGTGCATAAAACAGCCAGCTTCACCGTTACTAATCGTTGTGGCAATTTCTTCTGTACATAAGGTTGCAGCTAAGGTGATATAACCACCGGTAAGGGTTTTTCCTAAGCACATTATATCAGGACTGATCTCCGCCCATTCACAGGCAAATAATTTACCCGTTCGGCCAAAGCCTGTTGCTATCTCATCAACAATCATCAATACATCATATTGATCACATAACTTTCTACATGCTTTAAGATATTGTGGGTGATAAAAACGCATACCTCCCGTGCCTTGAACAATGGGCTCAATGATAAAGGCGGCAAGCTCGTTATGATGTTGTTCAAATAGCGCTGCAAGTGCTTCAGTATCTTTAGGCTGCCACGCTTGGTTAAACTCAATGGTAGGCGCAGGGGCAAAGTAACTCTTCATCAACACTTGCTCAAAGATTTGATGCATGCCAGTCACAGGATCACATACAGACATAGCGGCAAAGGTGTCACCATGATAGCCATTACGAACAGTTAACAGCTTAGTTTTCGAATTGTTGCTTTTATTTTGCCCCTCTTTACTCTGCCAGTACTGTAATGCCATTTTCATGGCTACTTCTACCGATACAGAGCCAGAATCAGACAGGAATACCTTATCTAACCCTTGAGGCGTTAAACGAATTAGCTTTTCACATAAATCAATAGCACTTTGATGGGTTAAACCACCAAACATGACATGTGACATTTTTGTGGACTGTTCTACTAATGCGGCATTAAGTTTAGGGTGATTATAGCCATGTAAAACAGACCACCAAGATGACATACCATCGATTAACGTTTCGCCGCTAGCAAGTTTTATGTGAACACCTTCAGCACTATCAACTAAATATGAGGGCAACGGAGATGACATCGATGTATAAGGATGCCAAACATGGTTTTTATCAAAGTCTAATAAATCTGTGTATTTTTTGTTCATTTGTTAACTTAAAGGCTTGGCTGTTGTTGACAATACGTTTAGGATGGCTAGACTACCCGTTAATTTAGTTAGATGCAATCGAGTAATCATGTCCTTGTCAGTAGAATCATCAGCAGTAAATCAAACAGCCACTGGAAAATCACCTGTTCGTCATAATTGGACCTTAGCCGAAGTTGAAGCTTTGTTTGCTATGCCATTTAATGATCTAATGTTTGAAGCACAAACAGTGCATAGACAACATTTCAATGCTAATGAAGTACAAGTGAGTACGCTGCTATCGATTAAAACAGGTGCTTGCCCTGAAGATTGTAAGTACTGCTCTCAAAGTGCTCGTAATAAAACCGATCTTGAAAAAGAACGCTTGCTAGAAGTTGAGAAAGTATTGCAAGCGGCTGAAAAAGCCAAAGCAATGGGCTCGACGCGTTTTTGTATGGGGGCAGCTTGGCGCAATCCTAAAGAGCGTGATATGCCAATTGTTTTAGATATGATCAAAGGTGTAAAGGCTTTGGGCATGGAATCTTGTATGACCTTAGGCATGCTGTCTGAGCATCAAGCTGAGCAATTACAAGAGGCAGGGCTGGATTATTATAATCATAATTTAGATACCTCGCCTGAGCATTATAATCAAATTATCACAACGCGTACTTATCAAGACAGACTTGATACCCTTGATCATGTGCGCAGTGCTGGCATGAAAGTTTGTAGCGGTGGTATTGTTGGTTTAGGTGAGAAAGCGGTTGATAGAGCATCTTTATTAGTGCAATTAGCAAACCTGCCAAAACAACCAGAAAGCGTACCTATTAACATGCTGGTTAAAGTTGAAGGAACACCACTAGCGGATGTTGAAGATCTTGAAAGCTTTGATTTTATCCGCTGTATTGCTGTTGCTCGAATCATGATGCCTCAATCTCACGTTCGCTTATCAGCAGGGCGTTCAGCAATGAATGAACAAATGCAATCTTTATGCTTTTTGGCAGGTGCCAATTCTATTTTTTATGGCTGTAAATTATTAACGGCCGAAAATCCTGAAACAGACAAAGATATTGAGCTTTTCAATAAGCTTGGCATAAATACTGAGACCGTTGTAGATGATAGTGCGATTGAAGAGAAGCAATTGAAAACAGCCTTAGTTAACGAGCAACATAAAGATTTATTCTATGATGCAACAAGCTAAGTAACTTCAATGGCTTTTGATTTTATCAAGGACAAATTAGCAGCGCAGCAAGCGAGTTCTTTATATCGACAAAGAGTTTGTATACAACAGCATGGTGCAGATGATGATGCCAAGTCGCACATTAGCATTGATGGCAAAGCGTATATCAATTTCTCATCAAATGATTATTTAGGGTTAAATAATCATCCTGATATAAATAAAGCTATGCAAGAGGGGCTAGATAAATTTGGCCTTTCTGGCTGCTCTTCAAATTTGGTGACGGGGTTTCATTACGCTCATCAAGCTTTAGAAGATACAATCTGCCAATGGTTAAATAAGCCTAAGTGTTTATTGTTTTCTAGTGGCTTCGCCGCCAATATGGCTTTTTTTCAAGCGTTAGGGCAAAGCAGCGCGACTAGTTTTTTTCTTGATAAATTATCCCATGCTTCTATGCTTGATGGTGCCTTCTCTAGTAAAGCTGCGGTTAAGCGCTTTGCGCATAATGATATAATGCAACTGTCAGAATTACTCACTAAATCAGCCTCAGGAAATAAGCTCATTGCTTCTGAGGGGGTATTCTCTATGGATGGAGATCAAGCAAAGCTAATTGATTTATCCGCGCTCGCTACAACACATGATGCTAGTCTGTTTATTGATGACGCCCACAGTATTGGCGTCATTGGTGAGCAGGGGCAAGGAAGTAATAGCATTGTTGAGCCTGATGTTACCATGGCAACGTTTGGTAAAGCGATTGCAACCAGTGGTGCATTTTTGGCCTGTGATGAGAAATTACATGATTATTTAATCAACTTTGCTCGCCATTACATCTACTCAACGGCTATTTCACCTGCACTTGCTTGGGCAACAATTAAGAGTATTGAACTCATTAAAGCAGAGCAATGGCGTCGTGATAAAATAATTGAGCTTAGTCATTTGTTAACTGACCTACTTGATCCTAGTATTAATATCATCAAGTCACAGTCATCAATTCAAGCGATTATTATCGGTGATGAAGATAAGGCACTGAATGTCAGTGAACAACTAAATAATGCGGGTTTATGGGTTACAGCCATCCGTCCCCCGACCGTTGCAAAAGGTACTTCTAGGTTACGCGTAACCGTTTGCGCTAACCATAATATTAATAATATCAAAGCACTAGCGTATAGCTTGAATAAGGCACTATGCTAGGCAAGGCTTAAGAAGATTTTAATGACACAAGAAAAACAACAGAGAGTTGATAGAGAAAAAATTGCTAAAACCTTTGGTTCAGCAAGCCAATCCTATGATGTATCAGCTCGATTACAGCGATTTTCAGGCAAACACTTAATGCCTTGGTTACCGAATAGAAATGATTTAACCGTTCTCGATCTTGGCTCAGGTACTGGCTTTTTTACCGATTTATTAGCCGGCTCATACAAGAAGGTAATTGGTCTAGATTTTTCTAAGGAAATGCTTCATTTTGCCGCACAAGCGCGTAATAAAAGTATTACTTGGCTTGAGGCTGATGCACATAAAATCCCGTTACAAGATGAAAGTATTGATTTTATTTACTCAAACCTAGTTATTCAATGGTGTGAGCCATTAGATGTTGCTATTGATGAAATGCTAAGAGTGCTTAAACCGGGTGGTTTAATTATTTTTACCACCTTAGTTGACGGTACTTTACATGAGCTAAAATCATCATGGCGACAAGTGGATGATGATCAACATGTGATTGATTTTAAAACTGAAACTGAGTTAAGTAGTTTTTTCAACCATGATGGTGCCAGTATTTTAGAGCATAAGTGCCAAGATATAGTACTTGAATATCAAAATGTTATTCATTTAGCACGAGAGCTTAAAGGTTTAGGGGCTAATCATTTACCACAAAAGCGTAACCGAGGCTTATCAGGAAAGGATAAATGGTTTGCGATGACTGAGCACTATAAGGATTTTCTTGAGCCAAGTGGTATTTACCCTGCAACATACCGTTTATATTCTGGCCTAGTAGTTAAACTAAACAATTAACCTTATGAAAAATCTATTTATTACCGCAACAGATACTGATGCAGGCAAAACCTTTGTTGCCTGCGCATTAACAAAAGTACTCATCAATGCAGGAAAAAAAGTGGCTGTTTATAAACCTATTTCTGCAGGTTGTCAGCTTGAAGATGGACAGCTAGTCAATGAGGATGCTCAATTGCTGAGCCAATTTGCTAATAGTGGTCAATCGATCCAAGAAATTAACCCCATTGCTTTTTTAGAGCCCATTGCTCCCCATATAGCTGCTGAAAAGGCAAATCGTAAAATTTCTATGGACGAAGTAATTCAAGGGTATAATCAAGTCACGGCAACAAGTGCTGATATTGCCATAACAGAAGGAGCAGGGGGCTGGCGTTTACCTCTTACCCTTAACAAAAAGAGCAATATATTCCTTTCTGATTTTGCCAAAGCAAGCCAACAAGACGTTATTTTAGTGGTTAACATGAAATTAGGTTGTTTAAACCATGCTTTATTAACGTATGAAATGATCAAGGCTGACGGACTTAATTGCCTTGGTTGGATAGCTAACAACGCATCAAACGAACCAATGAACAACTTAACTGAAAATATAGACTCATTAACCCAGTTATTGCCTGTGCCCCAAATTGCTCAGTTAAGGTATTTTAATGAAGAGCATTTATCGCTTAGTGAGAAAATAAATTTAGCAGCGAATCAAATTAATATTTCACCGTTATTAACTACCCCAGCGTAGAGTCTACTCATCATTATTAATCGGCCGCTAACGCTTTTTCACAACAGTTGTTTGCTATTTCTCTAATTCAGCCAGACATGCGCTCGCTATAAATCCCGAGCGTGTTCTATACGACGAACTTTTACTAACCCTGTCATCTATCTGTTTGATCAATAACTCAGGTAAGGTGACATTTATCTTATGGCTTTTCCCTAAGTAAGCCGTTATATCAATATTCACAATTGCCCAAAAAGCTTTCGTGTAGGTGTGTGGATTGTCGTTAGCATAGGCGTGTCTATGTTTTTCCATGCTCATAGCAGTGGGGATCTTTTCTCCGTATTCCGCCAAAATAGCTAAATGAGATTTTATACTTTTCGTTATTTTTTCTAATCCCATATCAATTGAATTAACGCTCACAGCACAACCTGGTAAGTCTGGGACTTGTACTTGATACAAACCATCATTCTTTTCATCTAAAAACACAATTGCATAGTTCATTGCTAATTTTTCCATCATATTCATTGGTGAAGTCATTGTAACCCTGATAACTCTTTCTAGCAATAGCTTAACAACCCCGATAACCCCTTTGACTTTTAACTTGGTAACTCCGGTAACTCCAAGTGCATCAATGTTGGTAACTCTGGTAACTCTCTGGTTGTTGAAGTGAATATTCACTCTGCTTATATTTCTTTATTTATAGTGTTGCTATTGAGTAGTCTTATAAAAATGAAAAAATACTTAGCGTTTGGGCATTAAGGTAAAGTTGAATAAGTATGTATACTGCTAGAGTTATATTTATATGTTCTAATTCCATTGTTAATGGTAAATATTAATGTTGAGTGAAGGATTATTGACTACCTTAAACAAGGTGCAAACAGGCTGAGTTTCAGTGGAATTTGGCATTTTCGAGTAGAGGGAGTATAAAGACTACAAGGCAAGCACAAAATAAATTATCGAGTTAAATAATGTTTCATGAAGTTTTAAATTTTTGGTTTGAAGAATTATCACCAGCGCAGTGGTGGCAAAAAGATGACGAGTTAGATAAAAGTATTAAGGCTAAATTTTCAGCGCTTCACCATCAAGCTAGTCAGTGTGAGCTGTTTGAATGGCGTCAAACAGCACAAGGCCGTTTGGCTGAAATCATTCTTTTAGATCAATTTTCACGGAATATGTATCGTGATACACCGAAATCATTCGCGCAAGATCCGCTTGCTTTAGCCTTATCTCAACAGGCTATACAGATGGGAGCGGATAAAGCGTTAACAGCAGTTGAACGTAGCTTTTTGTATATGCCTTTTATGCACAGTGAATCACTACTCATCCATCAACAGGCTTGTCAGTTATACAAAGACAACGGCATAGACAGTAATTATCAATTTGAATTAAAACACCTTGCTATTATTGAAAGGTTTGGTCGTTATCCGCATAGAAATAAAATTCTAGGACGAGAATCTACACCAGCAGAAATTACGTTTTTAACGCAACCCGGCTCTTCATTCTAATCGAGCAGAGATTTATGGCTAAGTCAAATAAAAAAGGGCCAAGCAAAACTGTCGATATATTTTGTCAGTCTTGCAATGCAAAATTATTTAAATATCGTAAAGGAGGCAAGGGGGCGCTCGTAAAATGTTTTATCGAGCGTATAAGCCAAGATTATACAAACATCAGTTGTACTTGCCCACAATGTGAAAAAGTCTTTGCTCGGGAAACACTTATTAAAGGTACGCCCGCCTATAAAATTATTGGCGGTAAGGTTTGGTTTAAGTAATCATTTTGCTGTTACTTTGGGTAGCCAGTAATTTTTCGGATTACCTTATATAACGGGCTCAGTTTAGCGTACATTTTTTGATAAACCTGCCTAAACAACTGATCATAAACCTTTTGGTTGTTAGCAATAGGCTCAAATTTGTCACCATCATGCGTCATATTGTCAACGGCTTCTTGATAGCTTTTATATAAACCAACGCCAACGGCTGCATTGATTGCTGCGCCTAAGCCTGATGTTTCAAAGGTATGAGGACGACACACTGTCATGCCGAAAACATCAGCGGTTATTTGCATTGCTTGATCGCTTTGTGAGCCACCACCAGACACCATTAATTTAGTGATTTTTATGCCAGATTTTCGCTCTGACAATTCTTTGCCTTCACGAAGCGCATAAGCCAAGCCTTCAATAATGGCGCGATATATATGGGCGCGGGTATGAACATCACCAAAGCCAATCATAGCGCCTTTTGCTTCTGGTCCAGGTGTTCTAATCCCAGGGTTCCAATAGGGCTGTAACATTAATCCCATAGAGCCAGCAGGCACTTCTTTTAATAGATCATCAAATAAGGTTTCAGTGGCGACACCACTTTCTTTAGCAAGCTGTTGTTCACGTAACCCGAATTCACGCTTAAACCAGCTAACCATCCAGTAGCCACGTTGAACAATGAGCTCTGTATTGAAAGTGTTCGGTAAAGCGGCAGGATAGGCAGGAATACGCTTAATGGCTTCAACATACTTACTGTTTGTGGTGTTATATGTGGCCGTTGTACCATAACTTAAACTGCCGACTTCAGGGGTTAGACAACCTGAGCCAAGTACCTCACATGCCTTGTCTGAGCCTGAAGAAATTAAAGGTAAACCGACAGGAATACCCGTTTCACTGGCCGCTGCTTCACAGATATTACCTAATGTTTCTCCACATGGAACAAGCTTGGGCAACATATGTGGCTTAATCGGTAGTGCTTGCCAACGCCAATCTTTTGGTTCGCACCAACGATGGCGTTTAAAGTCAAAAGGTAGATAACCTACTTGGCTAGAGATAGAATCAACAAAGTTGCCTGTTAACTTATAGCTATGATAGCCAGAAAGTAGCATGTACTTATCTGTTTTTTGCCAAACATCAGATTGTTGATGCTTGAGCCAGTTTGCTTCTGCTTGAGCACGAAAGTGCTGTATTGTTTGGCTTTCGCCAGCTAAAAAGAATAACGCTCGCCAGTGCCAGCTCATTTTATCTAAATCATCTTGTTGGCGCTGATCTAGCCAAACAATAGCAGGGCGCAGCGGCAGACCTTCTTTATCTAAATTAACCATAGTGGCGCGCTGACATGTCAATGACGCGGCTTTGATTTGTGATTTATCAATATTAAGCGGTACTAATGCTTGCCATAACTGATGACACGCTTTACATAACATTTGCCAGTAGTAATCAACCTCTTGCTCAGCCCAACCCGGTTGTTTAGAAAAATAAGGATCTATCTCTATTTTGGATTTAGCGACGAGTTGTCCTTGAAGATCAAAGAGTAGGGCGCGAATACTTTGCGTGCCATTGTCGATAGCAAGCAAGTAATTTTTATCAGGTTGATTAGTAGGGTTTATCTCTTGGGTCACGATATTTTATTCTTTTTATTTAGGTAATGCATAGTGTTGACGTATGATTGCTTGATATCGACTAAGCTCGTTTTGCCATTTTACTTTATCCCAGCCAAGCTCTTGCTGGCAAATAGTTTCTATTAATGAAAATAGCTCAGCAGCCCCATTTCTTAGTAATAGTCCTAGCCTTGTGCGCCTTAACAGCAAATCATCTAAATGCACTACGGCTTCATGCTTTAAAGCCCAACGACATTCAGCAAGGCAAAACTGGGTAGAAGCAATCATTTCTTGTTCGTCTATCTGTAGGCTTTTTCCATTTACTTGTTGCAAAATTAACTCAGCATTAGCGCCATAGCGACCTGTTAATCGCTTTAACCAAGGTTTTGGCTGGTTTGCTTTACTCAGTTCAATATTGTTAATGAATTCAGCTTCTTTTTGATCCCTTGGTTTAACCTTTAACCAAGGTGTCGCGGCTGCAATGGCTTCTACGGCTGTTAAGCGAAAGGTTGTCAACTTGCCACCACTGGCAGTTACTAAACCTTTTTCAGCCCAAATAGTATGATCACGTCGCTCTTTTGAAGGGGCTTTTTGCTTGTTGTTCTTTTTATAGTGTTTGTCTGCGCTAATAACGGGTCTAACACCTGAAAATGTAGACACTATATCTGCTTTGGTAATATTTACTGTTGGAAAATTTTTGCTTAGCACAAGTAACAAATAATCAACTTCACTGTCACTTATACTCGCTTCATGATTTAAGTTTTCGTGATGATCTAGATCTGTTGTTCCCACTACAGTTGCACCTTCCCATGGAAAAACAAACACAGGCCGTTTGTCTTGGGGATGCAACAAAATGGTAGCCGCCTGAACAGGCAATTTTTGTTTAGCAATAACAAGGTGGCTACCTCGTAAGGGGCGAACTCTTTGCTCATTAATCACCGAGCTACGAAGCTTGTCTGCCCAAGCGCCGGTTGCATTGATCACTACCGAGCATTTAATATCGATAGAAGGTAATTCATTGTCACTTGTTGCCTGTTCGGCGATATCTTTTAGCGTAATCCCGATAACTTGCCCATTATCTTTGTGTTTTATCAGCTCAGTCGCTTTAACATAGTTGATAGCTTGCCCACCTAATGAAATTGCATCTTGCAATACTCTCATCACTAATCGCGCATCATCAACCGTGCTGTCAGTGTAATAATTAGCACCGGCTAGTTTATCTTTGTTCAACGTAGGAAATTTTTCTAGCACGCGTTTAGCGTTATAATATTTGTGATCACTGATGTCGGCTAAAAAATCATACACTGACAATAAACATTGCATTACATAGCGCCCTGGAAATTGCCACTTGCGATCAAGAAAGTAATATCCCATGCGGTTTATTAGCCCCGGTGCTTGTGCTAGCAGTTTTTCACGTGCTTGTAATGACTGTTTGGTCAGTTTTAGATCGCCTTGAGCAATATAACGCAAGCCGCCATGAACCATTTTAGAAGACCGACTTGACGTACCCCACGCAAAATCTTTTTGTTCAACAAGTAACGCTTTATAGCCTTGCTGTGTCGCTTGGTGCAAAATACCCGCGCCAACAATGCCACCACCAACAATAACCATGTCCCACTGTTGTTCTGGGGTTTTGATGAGCTGTTGTAATAGCTTATTTCTATTAGGAAAACTAATTGCCTGTTGCGTCATGATTATAGCCCTAAGGTAACAACTTTCCGGGATTCATTCGCTGCTCAGGATCAAACACATGACATAGCTCTTTTATGGCTTTTAATCCTAACTCTCCTTTTTCGGCGGCTAAGTAAGGTGCGTGATCTTTACCAACGCCGTGTTGATGACTGATGGTTCCACCATGCTTAACAATCGCTTTTGCACCCGCTGCTTTAAGTTTTTGCCAACGTTGCATTGTTGCCTGATAATCATCGCCCATGCGGAATAATAATGTTGTGTAAACACTACAACCCTGACCGTAAAAATGAGAAAGATGGGTGAAAATATGAATAGGCTCACCTTCATCGGCTAAGGCTTTGGTGATATCAGCTTCAATACCCGCAACCGTATCAGGAACACTTGACCAATCAACACAGGTTTCCATGGTGTCAACTATGACACCAATATCCCATAGCCCGTGGCGTAAGTATGGGCTACGAAAACGGCTATGCTCCCAATGCTTACCTAAGGCGGTGCCAATATAAATACCTTTATGGGCGCTAATTAATTGTTTGGTTATTTTTAATGCCGAGCTACATTGGGCTTTGCTGCCTGTTATACCAAAGGTATACATGGTTTTTCCATCATCATTTTCTAGTGATTTCGCCCCGCGTATTGCTAAATATTTTTCTAAATATTTAACCGCCGTTTCATGGCCGGCAAGTTTTAAGTGTGACTGGGTTTCTTTTGGATTACTTAAACGCATCATTGATAACTGCACACCTTGCTGAGCGATCTCTCTTGTTGCTTTGATGCCAGCTTGCCAGCTAGGAAAAAATGCAACATAGAAATTTTCTTGCTCTGCAAGTTTTGTTACTCGTACTTTTACTTCGGTGATGATCCCCATGCGACCTTCGCTGCCTAAAACCATTTCTCTTACATCTGGCCCTGCTGAGCTAGCGGGAAACGTTGGAATAGTTAAAGTACCTTGCAGCGTTTCAATTTGTCCCCCCGCGAACATCTTTTCAATACGGCCGTAGCGCAATGACTGTTGACCACTAGAGCGGCTAGCAACCCAACCGCCAATGGTTGATAATTCCCACGATTGCGGGTAATGGCCCAAGGTGTAACCATGCTCAGCCAGCTGCCTTTCAATATCAGGCCCTAATGTCCCCGCGCCAAAGGTGGCTATTTGGCTTTGCTGATCAAATGCCATCAGCTTATTCATTTTACTTAACGCCACCGTGATAATAGGGCGATTACTTTGTTCAGGGTTAATGTGGCCGCAAACAGATGTGCCACCACCATAAGGAATAACAATAAGATTTTCACTAGCAGCGAACTGTAATAGCTCTTGCACATCACTACTTTTAGTTGGAAAAGCCACGCCATCAGGGAACGTGCCAAATTCACCGCTGCGCATTGCTAGCCAGTCGGGAATACTTTGTCCGCGGCAATGGCGTAATCTTACTTCAGCATCGGTATTGATCAGTCGATGTTTAGGCGCTCTCGATTCAGGAACTTTAGCTACCGCCTCAGCGAGGCTAGCTTGTGGCAATACATCGGCTTTTCCTAAAATACTTTCAATAAAATTCTGCGAGGTTTTGCTTAATGCAAAATCAAGATTATTTTTTTCATCACCCCAACCATTCCAACGTTTCATTTTGACTCTCTTAGTTAGTTTTTTGCTTTATGTGATGATAATAAGCTGAACAATGTACTTTTTTTATGGTTAAATAGGCAGGTTTATTGATAATTTAGGACATTGTGCTCGTTGATAAAATGAGTGTTTAAAAAGATATGGTTAATAAAACACAGCTAATTGCTATTGATAAAGTCAATTCTCATCAATCAATCATTGGTATTTCGTTACTGATGAAATTGATAGAAAGCTATGCTCATGATGCGAATACAATTTTAGAAAAAGCAGGTATACAAGCAAACTTGCTTGCAGACCCCAAAGCGACAGTGTCTTTCCAGCAAGAAATTGCTTTTACCCGTGCGTTAATAAATACCATCACAGATAAAGATTTGGGGTTTAAAGTTGGTCAATGTTATCGATTAAATGCTTTTGGTCATATAGGTTTAGCTGCGGGCTCTTGTAATACTGTAGCTGATGCCATAGAGCTATTTTTAAAATATATTCGCCTTGCCTATACCCATTTTGATATCAGCTTTTTTAAACAGTCTGGCAATGCTGTCCTTAGATTTAGTGATAAATATGCACTTGATGAGCTTAGGCAATTTTATTTAGAGCGAGACTTTTCTTTTGCTTTTTTATCAACTCGAGACATGTTTCCACGCTCTGTTGTAGGACAAAAACCTAAAACGATTCATTTTGATTTTGCTTGTCCAACAAGTGTTGAACACTACGAGTCGTTATACGAATGCCCCGTAAAGTTCTCAATGCCATTTAGCGAAATATTATTTGATGAGCGTTATTTAGATTTACCTTTGCCGTTGGCAAACCCGCTGACACGTGAGCTACTGGAAGAGCAGTGCAAGCAGCAAGAAATAGCGTTATTTGGCGCAGAATGTATAGATAGTAAGATAAGGCTATTAATACAAAACATGGAATATGAAATGCCTAACCTAGAGGATATTGCTAAAAAGTACTTTATTACTGCACGAACACTTAGGCGAAAATTGAAAGAGCAGGGCGTAACCTTTCAACAAATTGCCAATGAAGAGCTATCTAAAAAAGCCCTGTATTACTTATCGACAACAAACTTAAGTATTGAGCAAATATCTTTACGCTTAGGTTATAGTGAATCGGCAAGTTTTATTCATGCTTTTAAACGCTGGACAGGCACAACACCAAAACAATATCGTTAATTTTACAGACGTTTTTCTTAAAGGTTCTATTTTATTAAGGCTTTCGACACTTCATCATAATAACTATTATTGCGTGTTAAAGGTTAGGCTTACTTTTAAAAACGATAAACCTTTGTTTTGTATTTGTAACTGTATATACATACAAGTAGTGGAAAATCCTTCTTTCTGCCAATAAAAAGGAATTTTTCTCGCTTTCCACATAAACAACTTCCAATTTGGTCAAGCAAGTTGTTGTGAACAATAGCAAAATAACGTATGTTTATATTTAAAAAATCATGAAAGAAGGATTTTTTCTCTGTTTAAACAAGGAAATTTTCTTTCTAATAAGCTGTTAGTTGCTTTTTATTTAAGTGCTATTTAAAGCAGCAATTACAGATTCTAGTGAGTTTGTAAAAACTGTTATCAATCACAGGAAGTGTTTAAGTTCAG
>JAPHTO010000093.1 GCA_026196955.1 Colwellia sp.
AGTTCCCTTTGATGGTGAGCCAGCATCTAATGGTAATGGAACAATGGTTGCGTTTACTCTCTCTAGTGTTAATAAGGTAAATGAGATCTTTTCAATGGCTTTAAAGTTAGGCGCTAGTAGCGAGGGTAAACCAGGAGAAAGAAAGGATGGTGCTTATTATGGAGCCTATTTCAGAGATCTAGATGGTAATAAAATAGCTATTTTTCATAGATGATTTAGCTACAATGCATAGCAAAGCATTAAAGTCGGACTCATAAAAGTTTGCTTCGCTTCATAATTTTAGCAAGCTACTAACAGTCTCTGAATAGGGCACTGGTACGTATGCACGTATCTTTAACAAGGAGATCTCATGGATGAAATAGAGATATATATTTTAGTCTTTTCAATAATAAGTCTTGTCTTGGGATATTATTGGAGTAAAAAGCAATTTAAATTATTTTGCAAAAAAGCTGAAAATTTAGGGATGCTACATAGTACTTCAGTTGTCGCGATTGAGAGCCAGCTAAATAAATATAGCTTTATGAAGCTTGGGCATTCACAAGAGAGTTCACATTTATTTCGGACAGTTGAAGAACTCCCCAAAATTTGTATATTTCACCGTAAATTTTCTGAAGGGTATGCTGATCCTAGGTGGGACATTGTACAGCACTTTATTTTTGTGAAGTGCAAAAGTCTTTGTTTAACAAAAATACAAATGATTCCTAAACATTTACTTCATAAAACAGGCCCTATATACAGGAGTAGAGAGATATTATTTGAAGATGATATTGAATTTGAAAATAAATTTTATCTATCCGGTGTAAATGAAAAAGTTATTAAAGAGATTTTCACTGAAAAGCTGAGAAAGTTAATGCTTAAATATAGTGACTTGGCGTTTGAAACACATAATGATGGTTTTATAATTTTTAGAAGAAATGTCTTAATAAAACCATCTCAAATTCAACAATATATTAGCTACGCTCAGTGTATATTTGAAGAACTTAACGCCAACACTGTTACGAACCCTTAATATAACTTATTGTTTTTTTTTAATATATAACAAGTCACTAAAGCAGGGAGAAATAACAGTTGTTTTTTGCTCTTGCGTCGCTTATTTTAACCAACTATTGTTTGCTTCTTGATGAGGCTTTATATGTAAATGGAGTTTGCATGAAATTTTTGTTATTAATAATATTTTTTTTCTTGAGTGGATGCTCGACAGCGACATTTGATTCTAATGTTGGCATTTATGCTGAAAACAAAATTAGAAAAAGTGTAGTGGAAAGATATACCAACTATGAAGTATGGGAATTAGGTGCTACACAAGTCGGTCATGTAGAAACCCGATATTGTCAACAAGATATACAAGACTATAAGCCCAGTAAAGAAGCATTAATTTCTGAATTAGAAGTAAAAACTCAGAAACTAGGTGGTAATGCTTTAGTTTTTGATTCTTGCTTGGTTAACAGAACTACTGGTAGCTGTCATACCCAGATTCATTGTAATGGTATGGCTTATCAAATTACATACAACAAGTAATCAAACAAGGTCAAAAAATAGTTGGCTTTTGCCCCTTCGTCGCTTATTTTAACCAACTGCTTTATTTCCTCTTAGTGAGGCTATGTTGTATTAATCAGGTCTATTTTTTATGTTTAAAGATTTTTCTCAAAATCCACTTCTTAATTTATTAAGTGGTTCGATACTACTAACAACGTCTGGATACGAGATATGGAGTACTTTTGAAGAATTTACGGTAGGGGCTCATCATGGCATTTTTGTTTTCAGTATTTTGCAATTATTGAAAACCTTACCGGAAATATTCCATGGCTCTAAAGAATTAAGCGTTTCTGTAAAATCAACATAATGAGCAATACAGCGGGGTTGATTTCAGTCGTTTTTATTCCACCTTTACTATGATTTTTAACGAACTTTTATTGCAACTTATTTGGTGTCAGCAAGTTTAATTTCGTTTAAGGAAGAGATGATATGTTACAAAAAGAAAATACCGGTCTTATTGTGGTAGACATCCAAGGTAAACTTGCTCGTTTAGTTCATGATAGTAGTGGGTTAATTACAAATTGTGAAAAGCTTATTAAGGGCGCAAAAGTATTAGGCTTACCAATAATTGTCCTCGAACAAAACCCTGATAAACTAGGCACGACAGTAGCTGAGCTTAGTCCACTTTTAAGTGATTATCCGTTGATCTCCAAGTTTACTTTTAATGCTTGCTCAGAGCCGAGTTTTATAGATGCGGTAAGGGCTGAAAATGTAGACACATGGCTAGTTTGTGGGATTGAAACACATGTTTGCGTGTATCAAACGGCAATGGGATTGTTAGCGCTTGGCTACAAAGTCGAATTAGTTAACGATTGTGTTGCTTCTCGTACTGCCGTGAACAAGCAGCTCGGGATAGACAAGTTAAAAAGTAGTGGTGTTAATATTACCGGGGTTGAAATGTGCCTTTACGAGCTAGTAAAGGATTGTAGAACTTCAGAATTCAAACAAATTTTAGATTTAGTTCGTTAGTGAAAGCCTTATTACAAGAGTTCTCAGTTGCTAAGTCAGTTTTATACTTTCTACATGGAGTTTAGATGAAATTAGAAATGACCTTTAGGCTTTCAATTTTAGCTCTTTGTTTTTCCAGTTTCTTTCTGTTCTATGTAACAGGAAGCTTGGAGTACACGAGTGATATAGTGAACGCAATGGCTTGGCATGGTTTTAACTCACAAATTCCCCATTGGTTAAAGTTATCAATAGTTGGCCCTCTACAAGTTTCTGCCTTAGTGATGTTAAGTTTTAACTTGATAGCTAGAAATATATTTGCCGTGTTGAGTACCATTGGGCTAACAATTTCAATTTTTGAGGGTGTCGCAGCATATACGGCGGTAGAAATTTTTATTGTACAAGTGTATTACTTATTAACAGGCATAGTGCTTACGCTGTCTTTTACCAGTTTGAGCGAGCATTTTAACTCATCAAGTCGCAGTAAAAGATAACGATATAAGCTTAAGTCGCTTAACTTTTAGAGCAAATTAAACTGTAGGCGTTGTTAAACAGGAATAAGAAGGGCACATGGATAAGATAAATATTAATGAAAAATTTCAGCTGTTTACTGAAATGTGGACACCAAAGGTGATAGCCGATTCAAATGGCCAGCTAGTTAAAATAGCGAAAGGTAACGGACAGCTTGTTTGGCACAAACATGATAACGAAGATGAGCTTTTTATTGTTTTTAAAGGGCAACTCACCTTGCAATTGAGATCTGGCGATGTTGTGTTAAATGCAGGCGAAATGTATGTTGTACCTAAAGGAGTCGAGCATTGTCCTAAAGCAGAGTCAGAAACTCATTTTATGATGGTTGAACCATCCTCTACAGCCCATACCGGTAAAGTTGAAAGTGAGCTTACCGTGTCTCAAGATAATCAAGAGTGGATATAGAAAATAACATTCTGTTAACTTCTCTGCTAAAGTAAATGTAACAAAACCGTTTACTTAATATACTCCACACGATGTAAGAAAACGATTTTGTTCTTTTTTTGGTCAAGATACCTGTAAAAAAACTAATATCAATGTCGACTTCCAAGACTTTGCTAGTCACCAAATGAGTTACATTGTAACTTCAACTAGAGGTGTTTATGAGCAAAAGAGGTATACCATGCAAGATCTAACCACTAAAAACAACCCTTTGTTGAAGAATATGTCATTGACTTTAACGCAAAAAGAGCGGCAGTCAGCGCGGGTTATTCTGAAAAAACGGCTCACTCTATCAGTAGTAATTGTTAACAAAACCTGACATTCGTAGCGCCATTAAAACGCACCTTGATGAACTGTCCACTGACTCATATGTCAGCCGTGAAGTTATACTTA
>JAPHTO010000043.1 GCA_026196955.1 Colwellia sp.
AACGCCCTAACGCTGGGTCGTAATAACGGCGCCAGTTATAATCTAACCCAGATTCTTCATCAAAGTATTGTCCAAGAAAGCGCAGATTATTGACAATGACGTTATTGTTATTTAAGTGCGCTTGACCAAAGCTTTCAATCTGCGCGCCCCACACCACAAAACTAGTATTGTCGATGATTTTATAGGGCGTACCTAAATGATCATTTTGATAATAATACACTTGCTTGCTGTCAGGGTTAGTAATGCTGGCAGTTTCAATAAACACTGGCTTGGTGCCCCAAGCGATATTAGCCAGCCAGAAGCTAGAAAAGACTATAAGTAAAAATTTTCTCATTGTTTGCTACCTTGCACTATTGTCATCAATTATTCCTTTTTTGATGTTGCCGCTTTCAACTCAACTATTAGGGATTACACTAGCAGCTGTTGGCATTGGCTTAAATGGTAGAGGTAAGTGGCGCTCTGGCAAAACTCTCTCTGACAAAAAACAGAACAAGATCATCTCACTATAATTAATGTTTCCTGACGTAGTCACTCTGTAGAGTTATGAATTACCCTAAAATCTATATTGCTTGAAAGTAAAATTTATAACAAGTTAAAATACCTGAAATTTTATGCTTTAACGCGCTGTCATATCAGCAATAATACTTATTGAGTGATGATAAAATGCAGCAAGGCCAAAAAATTACAGACATACAATTGCCCACTATTGATGGTAAACAGTTTAGTACTAAACATTTACAAGGTAAGCGTTACTTGTTGACCTTTTTCCGTTTTGCCACTTGTCCTTTTTGCAATATGCGCTTGGCGCAACTGGTGGCATTGAAAAACCAGTTAAGCCAAGAGTTACCAGAGCAAACTGAAATAGTGGCAATATTTTCTGCCCAATTAACGCACTTACAACAACATGCCAATAAACATGTTACTCAACTGCCTATTTTAGCCGACGAGGATAATAAGTATTATGAACAATTCGGCGTTAAAAAATCTTTATGGGGCCTGATAAAAGGCGCTGTACTGCGTTTTCCTACCGCAATAAAAGGATTAATGCGTGGCTATATCCCCAAAGAAATATCATCGAGATTATTAATTATGCCACTCTCATTACTGGTTGATGACGAAGGGGTTATTCAAAGCGTTTATCATGGCAAAGATGAAGGTGATCATATACCTTTAACGCAGGTAATTTCGTTTTTGAAGCAATAAGAATTATTTGCTCACTGGCAGTCGCCATAAAAAAACAAATGGCCCTATAACGAGTGCAACAACCAAAAGCGTTAACATGATATCTTGCAGTAAATACCCTGACCAAACAACTGAAAGGATTATCATGAGTAGGGCTACTCTTTTGGCTTTTCTTGGAATACTACGGTGTTGTTGCCACTCATGAATAAGCGGGCCAAAGGTTTTATTATTAAGTAATTTACGCTGCATACTGGGTGAAGATTTAGCAAAACACCCTGTCGCCATAATAAGAAAAACCGTAGTAGGTAAAATAGGAAGCATGGCGCCTAGAATAGCCAAACCTACACAAAAGATCCCTGCACTTTTCCATACGAATATTTTAACCTTGCTGCGAGTTTTTACTGGCACAGGGCATTCATCTATGGTGTTACTCGGTTTTGCTGTAGATTGCTGATGTTGGCTCACAACACACTCTCTTTATGCGGTACAAATATCATCCGCGCTCTGCATTCACTTTTGTTAGTACTTTAACCTTATTATTCGTATCTCGACTTTTTCGAATTAAAGTAATATCGCTTTCCGTTTGATTCTGCTCAACCAAGGATTTAGCTAATCGATCATACAACAATACATTTACTGAGGCAGCTAAATTCATACAACCAACAGTAGGAACATAAACCACTTCATCGGCGCAATCAATGACGGCTTGGCTAATGGTGCCATCTTCAGGGCCAAAAATATAAAACGCCTGCGCAGGATGCTCAAAATGTGGTAACGGTGTTGCACCTTCAACTAAATCTACACAAATAATTTTAGTGCTAGGCGACAAATTTTCCAATTGCTCTTTAACATGTACAAAGTCATCAATGGCAAGCAATGGTATTTTATCGCGGGCATTTTTTGTATCGGTATTATGTTTAGCGCCACTATACTTGGCAGCATTGGCATAACGTTGCCCTGTATACAGTACTTGATCAACACTATAGCAGCCTGCTGCACGCATCACTGCACCAACATTACTTGGGCTTTTAGGGTTTGTTAAGCCTACGCTTACATGGCTGTTTTCAACTTGTAACTGTTTACCTAATGCCATGGTTGATAATAAAAGTTTGCTCATTGGCTTTTCTCTTGCGCTTTAACTTGCTGCCAATAGGCTTCTAATTGTACTAAATCATGTTCAGTGAAGTCTTTACCTGAGTCTCTCACTTGCGCCTCTACACCGTGAAAACGTTTAGTAAATTTTTGATTCGCATGACGCAGTAATGTTTCTGGGTCTTGCTTAGCATGACGACATAAATTTACTACCGCAAACATTAAATCCCCCAATTCTTCGCCTAGCGCTGCTTGGTTAATTGTTTCAGCATCAAGTTCAGCTTTAACTTCTTGCACTTCTTCTTCAATCTTTGCAAATACATCGCCAATATCATGCCAATCAAAGCCAACATGTGAACAACGCTTTTGGATTTTTGCTGCTTGCGATAAGGCGGGTAAATTTTTTGGAATATCAGCAAGAATACTTAACTCTTGTTGGTTATTCTTAATTTTTCGTTCTTTCGACTTTTCATTTTCCCAGTTCGCTTTGATTTGCGCATCACTACTTAAATCAATATCACTAAATACATGTGGATGGCGACGAATAAGCTTTTCACATATAGAGTCAACAACACTATCAAAATCAAACAACTGCTGCTCTTGACCAAGTTGACTATAAAAGATCACTTGAAATAACAAGTCACCTAGCTCTTTATTGAGCTCAGTAAAATCTTGCTGCTCTATCGCATCAACAACTTCGTAAGCTTCTTCAATGGTATGTGCTGTAATCGAAGTAAAGCTTTGCTTGATATCCCATGGGCAGCCTGTTTGCGGATCGCGAAGCTTAGACATAATCCAACGCAGTTTTTCTATTGACGGTTTACTATCAACATTAAGGTTTAACATTTTATTCTCTTAACAATAATTAATTTTGTCGCATTAATTCACGACCTAAATACGCTTCACTTGTACAACATCATCAAGTTGGCGTAATTTTTCTAATACTCTGGTCAATAATTCTGTGCTAATTACTTCCATTTTTACCGTCATACTCATGGTTTGCTTCACGGGATCAGTATGACTTTCAATACCAACGATACTAATTTTCTCATTGGCAATAATGGTAGATATATCGCGAAACAAGCCTTGTCGATCACTGGCAATAATTTGCGCACTCGCTTGATAACTTTGTTTATCATCAATCCCCCACTGCACTTCTACTTGCCTTTCAGGCTGTTGATTGAGCGAGTTGGCGAGTTGCTCGCAATCTATTCTGTGCACTGAAATACCGCGACCTTGGGTAATAAAACCTAAAATATTATCACCGGGTACAGGAGAGCAACATTTAGCCATATGAGTAAGCAAGTTGCCGACACCTGATACGGTAATGCCGTTATTATCAGCAGAGAGACTCTTTTCTGTTGTCGGTGCTCTTACTAAGCTTTGCGGATCAATCTCTTCAGCAGGCTTTAGTTTATTTTCTAGTTGTAAAAAGTAGTTCACGACTTGCTGTAATCGGGCATTACCAGAGCCAATAGCGGCATATAAATCATCGATGGTTTTAACATTAAAGCGCTCAGCAGCACTTTTCAGCTCACCTTGATTAACCGTTAAATGACTTAATTTGGCTAACTCAGCATCAAGTGCTTCTTTACCTTGGGCAAGGTGCTTATCTCTGTCTTGCAGTTTAAAAAAGTGCTGAACCTTCGCTCTTGCTCTTGATGAATGAATATAGTTTAAACTAGGGTTTAACCAATCTCGACTAGGATTGGCCTGCTTACTGGTTAAAATTTCAACTTGATCGCCCGTTTTCAACCTATGCGTGAAAGGCACAATTTTGCCAAACACTTTCGCACCAATACAGCAGTGGCCAACATTTGAATGGATATAATAAGCAAAATCTAAAGGGGTTGCTCCCATAGGCAAGTCGATCACATCACCACCAGGAGTAAAAACATAAATTCTATCTTCAAAAACTTGGCTGCGCAGTTCATCCAACAGTGCACCACTTTCAGAAACATCATCTTGCCATTGCAATATTTTTCTTAGCCAACCCACTTTTTCATCAAAACTTCCGGCTTTATCAGCACTTTTACCTGTTGATGCTCCCTCTTTATAGCGCCAATGAGCGGCAACACCAAGCTCGGCATCTTGGTGCATTTTCTCTGTTCGAATTTGTATTTCAATAGACTTACCATCAGGGCCAAGCACAACCGTATGAATTGACTGGTAACCATTTGGTTTTGGCGTCGCCACATAATCAGAGAACTCGTTCGACAAGTGGCGCCATTGGGTATGCACTATACCTAAAGCGGAATAACAATCTTGAATTTCATCAACAACAATGCGTACCGCTCGCACATCAAATAATTGTTCAAAATCAAGAGACTTTTGCTGCATTTTTTTCCAAATGCTATAAATGTGTTTTGGGCGACCATAAACAGTCCCATTAATCTGCAAATTTTGTAACTGCTGATTTAGGTGATCGACAAAGTCACGCATGTATTGCTCGCGTTCAAGACGAGTTTCATCAAGCCACTTGGCAATTTTTTTATACACTTGTGGGTGCAGGTAGCGAAAAGAAATATCTTCTAACTCCCACTTTAATTGCCCTATGCCTAAACGGTTAGCGAGTGGAGCATAAATATTAGCACTTTCTTTTGCGGCTAAAACACGGCTTTCTTCATCGCTGTTTTTTTGGCTGCGTAAATCACATAATCGTTCAGCAAGCTTTATTACTACCGCACGAACATCTTCAACCATGGCCAATAACATACGGCGGATATTATCTATATTACTGGCATTATTTGGGCTAACATTTTGTCCTTTGCTAAGTTCTTTAATGGCCGCCATTTGCTCAACTCCGTGACAAAGCAAAACCACAGGCTGACTAAAATTTTCATTTAAAAAGTCTTGAGAAACTATGTCATTTTCTAATAAAGGCGTTAAAAAAGCGGCCACAAGTGAGTCTTTATCTAAATTAAGGCTAGATAAAATTTCCACCATTTCCATCGCTTTGAGTAAGTATTCTTCTCGGTTTTGAAATTTCGTCGAAACTAACTGCCATAATTGTAGAAGCGCTTGTTGCTTACCATCAGACACGGATAGCTCTGCCAACCAATGCTGGAAATTAATACTAACAACTTGATGAGATTTACGCACCGAAACCATGTTTTTTCCTTTTATAAAACAAGCGAAAACGTGAGCTACAAAAACTAAATTCTATTTACTAAACAATACCATAGTCTCGACATGCTTTGTGTGTGAGAACATGTCAATGACACCAATTTTTACAATTCTATACCCTTGAGCAAGCAACAATTTACTGTCTCTTGCTAGGGTTGCAGGATCGCAACTAACATATAACACTGACGGTATAGCCAATGTAGCTAATTGTAATACCGCTTGTTCAGCCCCTGCTCTGGCTGGATCAAGTAATACTTTTGTATATTGACTTTTTGCCCAAGGTTGCTCAAGCCAATGACTATTTAAATCGGCCTGATAGAATTGGCAATTATCTAATTGGTTATTAATAGCATTCGCTTTGGCTTTATCTACCATCGCTTGAACCCCTTCAACGCCAATTACTTTATCGACTTTTTTGGCTATAGGTAAGCTAAAATTTCCTAAACCACAAAATAAATCTAACACCTGATCGCTAGGCTCAAGGGCAAGCCAATCAAGTGCTTGCGCAACCATTGCCTCATTGACCTCTTGGTTAACTTGAATAAAATCATCATCGGTAAATGTGATGGCAATATTA
Organism: Colwellia sp.; assembly: GCA_026196955.1. Classification (GTDB taxonomy): domain Bacteria; phylum Pseudomonadota; class Gammaproteobacteria; order Enterobacterales; family Alteromonadaceae; genus Colwellia. The sequence continues at coordinate 5,978 of JAPHTO010000043.1, forward strand.
TTTGCTAATGTATAACGTAACGATTGCTCAGCACTGAGGTGTTCCTTTTGTCCATTACCCAAGTCAAAAATAACCTGCCATTGGTATTGCTGTGCATACGTTTGCCATAACAAACGATCTTGCTCATTTAGCCCCCTTACCTGCCTAACAACAAGAGTAAGTACCCGCTCACTTTGTTGCCCTTGCGTGCTAATCATTTCAATATGACCAATCGCCTTCTTGACACTAAGCTTGGCAATTAATTCTCTCAAAACAACAAAAATATCATTGAGAGGTTTCACTAATGTTGGGCATGACTTTATCGCGACTAATTGATTAGTAGATTTTTGACGAAAGCCAATTATAGCTTGAGATTTTTTGTCAAACTGCACGCCAATTCGCGCTTTTCTACGATAATGCCAAACTTGACTCGCAATAGGTTTTTGCCAGGGTAAGTGACTAATAATATCATTATCGATAATATTGCGTGATAGTAGCTCAGTAATTTTTCCTTGTTTGAATACCAGTTGCTGCTGATACGCAAGATGCTGCAAATCACAACCACCACATTGGCTAAAGTGCTGACATTGAATGTTTACTCTGTGGTTACTGGCAGTATTAACCTTTACTAACTTACCACGCGAAAATTTATTTTTTTGTTCAATAAGGCGCGTTTCAACACTTTCTTGAGGCAAACAGCCATCCACAAAAATAGGTTTATTCTGATAACGACCAACACCACAACCATTCATATCGAGTTTATCAATATTAATCACTACATTGGATTTAACTTTGCCTTTGGCTGGCTTTTTATCACTGGCTTTAAAAAAGTTTGCCACGAGTCATTTTTCCTTCATTTATAAGCTGTATATTCTGGCATGTTTATGACATGATAAGTGTATTATTTTACACTAGTTCCTCCATGAGTTCTCTTGCTAACTCATAATAAGTTAAAGAGATAAAACACACGTAATGCATAAAATAAGCCTAAAAGACTGGGTTATATTACTTACTATTGTGCCAACCGCGTTGATTGGATTTGGGCTTGCGGGATATTTTTCTTACAGTCGCAATGCTGAAATGGATGAAGTGTTAGATTTAAGAGCTCAAAGCATTATTGAGCCACTTACCATTGTTGGTAAGGATCCTCTGATAAACAATAATCGCGAAAAATTACGTCAAATTATTAGTTTTGCTCACCGCAGCCAATCAAGCATTATTAAAAGCATTGCGGTATTCACCTTAGATAATCAAGTATTTGTCACCAGTGCTTACCATGGCGACACTAACTCTATGCGTTTAAAAGCTGGTGAAAAACTGCCTTCTTATACCCAAGCTGAAAAGATTAATGACTTTATTATTTATCGAAGTCCGATCATTGATGAATCTCAGGCGACTGTAAATGACAGTAATCACGGCCCCAATTTAGCGACTAAATCGCCCTATATCCTTGGTTATATTGCCATTCAGATTGATCAAAGTAGGATGAAATTCAAGCAACAAAGCCAATACTTAATTGCATTTACTATGGCGTTTTTAGGCGCAGTTCTTAGCAGTATTTTTGCGATAAAATTAATCAGTAACGTTGCCAAACCTGTCAATTCAATGGTGCAAGCAATTGATAGAATTAGAGAAGGAAAGCTTGAAAGCCGGGTCAGTGGTCAACTCATTGGCGAATTGAACTTTCTTAAAAATGGTATTAATACCATGGCACAATCTTTAGGTAATTATCAAAATGAAATGCAAGGCAGTATTGACCAAGCGACCATTGATTTACGAGAGAGCTTGGAGCAATTTGAGATTCAAAACGTTGAGCTAAGTATTGCCAAGAAAAAAGCGCAAGATGCCAATAGAATCAAATCTGAATTTTTAGCCAATATGAGTCATGAATTACGAACACCGCTAAATGGTGTTATTGGCTTTACGCGTCAGGTATTAAAAACACCTTTAAGTGATCCACAACGAGATTACCTGCAAACTATCGATAGATCAGCAAATAATTTACTAGCCATTATCAATGATATTCTCGATTTCTCTAAGCTTGATGCAGGTAAAATGGTCATAGAAAGCATTCCCTTTTCTTTGCGTGAAGCAATTGAAGATAGTCTCGTTTTACTTGCTCCAAGTGCCCATAAAAAGAATATAGAGTTATCCATTAATATTGACGCTTCAATTCCTGACTCTTTACTTGGTGATGCTATGCGCATCAAGCAAATCATGAGTAATTTAATCAGCAATGCCATAAAATTTACTCAGCAAGGCTCAGTGGTCATTGATATTACCCACAAAAATATTGCCGCTAAGCGTACAGCAATAAAAATCACGGTAACAGATACTGGTATTGGTATGAATAGTGAGCAGCAGCAAACTATTTTTAAAGCCTTTGCTCAGGCAGATCAAAGCATCACTCGCCTATATGGTGGAACAGGCTTAGGCTTGGTCATTTGCCAGCGCTTAGCCTATGAAATGAAAGGAGATATAGGCTTTCGCAGCAATCCAAATCAAGGCTCCACGTTTTGGTTTGATTTTGAATGTGAAGTTAACTCTCTGCCGCTTAATATTGAGTTAGACTCACACCAACTAGTCAACAAAAGTATTTTATATTACGAGCCGCACCCTCATACGCGAGCGGCAACTAATGATATTTTATCGGGCTTGCAAATGCAGGTAACAAGTGTCGACACCTTATCTCAGCTAGAGCAAGCAGCAAGTGAAAAGACTTTTGATTTTGCTCTTATTGGCCACAATAATACGGCAACCGCGTTGAGTGAGCTGAAAAAAATCATCATTCAACTTAAACCACGTATAAATCAAATTCATTTAGCCATTAATAGCAACTCGCCAAGTTTGCACGAAGCATTAACCTCTAACGGTGCTTTTAATTGCTTAAGCAAACCTGTCACAAGCAATAAACTGAAACTTGCCCTGCTCACCAAAGAGCAAACTCAACTTACAGCCAATAACAAGATATTGCCAATTAAAGTACTAGCAGTAGATGATAACGAAGCAAACTTAAAATTAATCAATGCCTTATTACTTGAACAAGTGGCCGAAGTTGCCTTAGCCGATGATGGTCTAAAGGCTTTAGAGTTATGTAAGCATGAAAATTTCTCTTTGATTTTCATGGATATTCAAATGCCAATAATGGATGGCATTAGCACCCTAAAAGCAATTAAAAGTGGCTCACTTAATGAACAAACACCTATTATTGCAGTCACCGCTCATGCGCTAAGCGGTGAAAAAGAAAAAATGCAGCAACAAGGTTTTAATGCCTACATGACAAAACCAATTGATGAAACCATGCTTAGCCATATTATTTATGAATATTGCGATTTTGAACAATTTACTAATCACGCTAATGTAGACTCTCCTGCTTTACTTGATGAAAAAACACCCAGATTACCAGTAGCAAAACAAGACAAGCATAACTCTACTATTATTAATTGGTCATTAGCACTGGAACGCACAGGGGGTAAAGAAGCCTTAGCCAAGGAAATGTTGATAGGTTTACTAGAGAGCTTAACCAGCAATAAACAGTCTATTAAGCAGGCTTTAGCCAATGAAGACTCAAAAGCGTTAAAGCGCTTAATTCATAAGCTTAACGGTGCTTGTTGTTATACTGGTGTGCCAAATTTAGGAGATATATGCCATCAACTTGAAACACAACTCAAGAATAATAGTGCTTTAGAGGATTTAGAGCCTGAATTTTTAGAATTATTTGAGCACATTGAACAAGTACTCGCAGAAGCGCCAAAGTTGTTGTCGACATTAGATGAAAAGGTTTCGTAAAGAGGTGAAAACTCAATCGCGAATTTTAATATTGGGAGAGGTATTAATATCACCATCTTCAGTGATTACCGCAACACCAGAGCTACAAGTAAGCACAGCCAAACTTCGTCCTTGCTCGTTGCGAACAAAAGATAATTCATAACCAAATTTGCCTAGGCTACTAGCTGAAAATTTCTGCGCTAGTGACAGCTTATTCCACCATATAGATTGCTCTGGTGATGCTTGCCGTCTTTCCAACATAGGCTTCTCTTGTGCTTGCATTATTGCCTTACTCCTACTCTCATTCCATTGACTGAGTTACTGAAAAAATAAAAACAAGCCCTTACTTTCGCAAGCGCCCTAGCTTGAGTGTAGTACAAAAATCGTACAATTAAAAAGTAAGTTATATAAATATTTGTAGCTTACTTTGCAATTATTGATTAAGCCTATGAAAGTGTTACAAAAGCAGTAGCATAATATTTTTCATCTGCAAGAGATATATGCCAACAGCTCGCATTTAGTGCTTTTGCTAGTTCTAACGCTCTATCGCTAAATACTAAGGTTGGCTGACCGCTCGCTAGTGAGATGATGCGAATATGCTGAAAAGAAACACCGTCAGCGATCCCCGTTCCTAGCGCTTTAGCTGCCGCTTCCTTCCCTGCCCAACGCTTTGCTAAATAGCGCTCTGGGTGTTTGGTCTGTTGATAATATTGATACTCTTCTGGTGTCAGCACCCTTTTCGCAAGGCGATCACGGGTGCTATCAGGCATATTTGCAATGCGGCTGATTTCAATTATATCTGTGCCAATACCCACAACTGGCATGTTAAAGGCCGCTTCTTGCTGCTAACATGAGTGCCTTCATATCACGTACTGCTTTTTCTAAACCATCTATAACTGCACGAGCAATAATGGCATGTCCTATATTAAGCTCAATAATTTCTTCAATGGCAGCAATAGGCTTAACATTAAAATAGTTCAACCCATGGCCAGCATTGACTTTAAGGCCTATGCTATGGGCATATTTGATACCATCTGTTAAGCGTACTAATTCAGCTTGTTGCGCATTTTCTGAGGTAGCATCAGCATAGTGGCCAGTATGTATTTCAATATAAGGTGCACCACTCGCTAAAGCAGCATCAATTTGCGCTTTATCAGCATCTATAAATAAGCTCACTTGCGTACCAACGCTAGTAAGTTTTTCAACCGCACTGGTTACTTTACTTAACTGACCAACAACATCTAACCCACCCTCTGTGGTTAGCTCTTCTCTTTTTTCAGGAACTAGGCAACAAAATGCTGGCTTTACGTCACATGCAATAGCAACCATTTCATCTGTCACTGCCATTTCAAAGTTCATCCGTGTGTGCAATGTTTGCTTAAGTACATGAATATCTCTATCTTGAATATGGCGTCTATCTTCACGCAAGTGCACAGTAATACCATCAGCACCAGCATGCTCAGCAACACTGGCAGCATAAACAGGATCGGGATAATTAGTTCCACGGGCTTGACGCAAGGTAGCAATATGATCGACATTGACACCGAGTAGGATTTCTTTCATGTTTTATCTCTTATTTTAATATACTCAAACCAACTTAAGATGTAGGATTTTCTGAGAGTTAATGGGCTTAAAGGCAAGGCTTTGATTGTAGAGAATGGCTAATCCCTTGTCAAAATCAATCACCTTATCTTTTCCTTTCTACACTCGTCTTTGGAACAAGTTGTAATCAGTCTGCGTTAAACTTTTTCTTGATTTGACTTGAGTAAAGCTTACGACTATTTAATGGTTTTCCATCAAGTAAATGATCAATAACACTGCGCATCAGCAATTTAAAAGTATTTTCAATCTCAACATTATGAATAGGTTTTTCATGATGAATATACGCTGCAATGGCTTGTAAGTGATCGGTGCTAAAGTATGGCGTTGTTATATGATTAATTGCATATTTATAAGCAGGCATAAAGCCTTGCTCGGCTACAAAATAAAAACCAACAACCTTGTCGCTATTGTCCGTATAGATTGGCTCAAAGTCGAAGGATAAACCTAACTCATCAAGTAAAGATAATTCAAATTTTCTAAGTTGAGCAGCAATGGGCAAGTCTTGGGATAATGCCGAAATGGCGTGCTGATAGTGGGCAAATAATGACTCACACACGATGTCATCATTTAATAAGCGTACTAATAACTCATTGATATAAAAGGCGCTATATAAGCTGCTTTTGCTTAAAGGGTAGGATTTAGCACTTGCTTCAACGCTGATGATCCTTTTTAAGCTGCTACCTTGCTCTTTAAGTATTAGCCGCAAGGGTAAAAAAGGTTGGATCAAGCCCTTTTTAATAGAGCGTTTGGACTGACCAACATATACCAACGCAGAAACTTTGCCATTATGCTCTGTTAAAAGCTCAACCAATTGTTGATTCTCTTGAAACGGGCGAGAATGGAGTACGTAGGCACTTTGCTCTAGCAGATTATTGGACATGTCTACTATATATTAAGGAAGTTTTCATCATATCACGTCAGCCCCACATCTTTGCTTAACCTGAATAATCATCACCATAACCTAAACTACGCAAAGCTCGCTCATCATCAGCCCAGCCTGACTTAACTTTCACCCACGTCTCTAGAAAAACTTTAGCATCAAATAGATTTTCCATATCACGTCGAGCTTCTTGGCCAATAGTTTTTAAGCGCTCGCCTTTGTTACCTATTACCATACGTTTTTGACTATCTCGTTCAACCAATACTAAAGCATTTATATGAATAACACCTTTGTCATCCATTTTAAATTGCTCTATCTCTACCGTAGTCGAATAAGGTAGCTCATCACCGGTAAAGCGAATGAGTTTCTCTCTAATGATTTCTGAGGCCATAAAGCGACTTGAACGATCGGTGATATGATCTTCTGGAAACCAAAAATCACTTTCCGGCAAACTCTCTAAACAAAGCTTGGTAATAGTATCGACACCGTTACCTTTACTGGCTGAAATAGGCACTATGTCGCTAAAGTTATGCATAGCCCCAAGCTTTTGCAAATGCGGCAATAAATCATCTTTTTCAGCAATATTATCAATTTTATTAACCACTAAAATACAAGGTGAGCCACTTTTCTTAACCTTATTTAGCACTAACTCATCGTCAGTTGTCCAGTGGGTGCCTTCAACAAGAAAGACAACCAACTCAACTTCAGCAATTGAGCTTGCTGCAGCGCGATTCATTAAACGATTAATAGCCCTCTTTTCCTCGGAATGTAAGCCAGGAGTATCGACTAAAACAGCTTGCTTATTGGCTTCAGTTAAAATGCCTAATATACGGTGACGTGTCGTTTGTGGCTTACGTGAGGTGATACTAATTTTTTGGCCTAACATGGCATTAAGCAAGGTGGATTTACCCACATTAGGGCGACCAACAATGGCAATTAAACCTGCGTGAGTAGTTTCATTTTTCATCTGTTATTTTGCCTTTTGAACGCGTTGAGTAATCACACTTTTCTCTTGCTTTTTAATATTTTTCTTTGCAGTCTTTTTATCTCCAGCCTGTGCAGAGATAATAGCTAGCACTTGTTGTGCAGCCTCCTGCTCAGCTTTTCGTCTACTGGTGCCTTTAGCAATGACTTCATGATCAATAACGTCTGTGCTGCATCGAACAGTAAATTGCTGATTATGAGATTGACCTGTAGTATCAATAACGTCGTAGACTGGTAAAGGGATTCTTCGGCCTTGCAAATATTCTTGTAAACGCGTTTTAGGATCTTTTTGCTCTTGCCCTGGTTTTATCGCACTCAAACGTTTGGCAAACCAAGCTAAAATTAATGCTTTGCAAACGCTAATATCTGAGTCTAAATAAACAGCACCTATAATAGCTTCAATAGCATCTTCTAATATTGATTCGCGGCGGTGACCACCACTTTTTAACTCACCTGGGCCTAGAATTAAATACTCACCTAACTTAAAATCACGTCCTATTTCAGCTAACGTAACCCCCTTAACCAAACTCGAACGCATCCGCGTTAAATCGCCTTCATCATGTTTGGGAAATTGTTCAAATAAGGCTTCAGCAATAACAAAGCCTAAAATGGAGTCACCTAAAAACTCTAATCTTTCGTTATGCAGACCCTTAGCGCTACGGTGTGTTACCGCTTGAATCAATAAGTTGGGATCTTTAAAGCTATAACCAATACTCTTTGATAAGCGTGCAATCGCTTGTTTATTATTGGCTTGTACATGCAATGCCATTAGTTAATAGCACCAATGCGCTCAAAGCGTACATTTGTCGGTACCCAATGAGGTAATAGGCTATCAGCTGTGCGGTTGAAATCAAAACTCATCCAAATAGCAACCGCTTCTCCAACAAGGTTCTCTTCTGGTACAAAACCCCAAAAGCGTCCATCTAAGGAATTGTCACGGTTATCACCCATAACAAAATAATGGCCTGCCGGAACTAAGAATTCATCCTTTGCCGTTCCATCTTGTTGAAAATAATGATTGGTTCTGGGCATGGTATATTGATCATTTAAGATATTATGACTCTTATTCAGCATAGTCGCTTTAAACTGATTCATACCAAATTCGGCATCAGGTCCTTCATATTTATTAGTGAAGGTATTGATCACTTGAGTATATTCAGGACATTTTGCATCAGATGCTTTACAAGCAGGTTTAATATAAAGCGACTTATTTTTATAAATAACTCTATCGCCAGGTAAACCTATTACGCGTTTAATGTAATCAATACGTGGATCTTGAGGGTATTTGAACACGACTACATCACCACGCTCAGGTAAACTGACATCAAAAAATTTGTTACGAGCTACTGGATCTTTTAAGCCATAATTAAATTTATTGACTAAGATAAAATCGCCGTCAAGTAAGGTTGGCATCATAGAGCCTGAGGGAATTTGAAAAGGCTCATACAAAAATGAGCGTAAAACTAAAACAAAGGCAATGACAGGAAAAATTTGTACTGAAGTATCAACTAAAGGAGATGGCTCCATTAATGTTGCAACGGTTTCTTCTGGTAGCTCTACTGTGCTTTGCTCCTGTGCTGACGCGACATTTAACTTGCGTTGTGGTGCTAAATAGAACTTATCTGCAAGCCAAACAATACCAGTAATAACGGTAATCGCCACCAAAATAATTGAAAAATATACTGCCATACTTATCCTATTGTAATTCTTTTGTAATACGCAACGAATAACGAACTTTCACTTATCGATAACCGTTACTTAAACTTTTTCTTTCTGCTTACTTGTCTAACTTAAGCACGGCTAAAAACGCTTCTTGAGGCACTTCAACATTACCCACTTGCTTCATGCGTTTTTTACCTTCTTTCTGCTTTTGTAATAATTTCTTCTTACGACTCACATCACCACCGTAACATTTAGCGGTAACATTTTTGCGTAACTGTTTAACGGTTGTTCGAGCAATAACGTTATTACCAATCGCCGCTTGTATTGCAATATCAAACATTTGGCGATGAATAAGCTCTTTTAGCTTGTCTACTAACATTCGACCACGAGACACAGAGTTAGTTCTGTGAGTGATCATGGCGAGCGCATCAACTCTGTCACCATTAATCATGACATCAACGCGTACCATATCTGCCGCTTCAAAGCGTAAGAAGTGATAATCAAGCGAAGCATAGCCGCGACTCGTTGATTTTAACTTATCAAAAAAGTCCATCACCACTTCTGCCATAGGTAATTCATAAGTTACCGCAACTTGGTTGCCATGATAAATAAGATCTTTTTGTACACCACGCTTTTCAATACATAAGGTAATTACGCTACCTAAGTACTCTTGTGGCACTAATATATTAGCTTGTACGATAGGCTCACGGATTTCATTGATATTATTAATAGCAGGTAAATCTGCTGGGTTATCTATAGATAACACGTCACCATTAGTACAAGCAATTTCATAGTTTACCGTTGGCGCCGTGGTAATTAAGTCTAGATCATATTCACGCGCTAATCGCTCTTGAATAATTTCCATGTGTAACATACCGAGGAAGCCAATACGGAAACCAAAACCAAGCGCTGATGAATTTTCAGGTTCGAAAAAGAGAGAAGCATCATTCAAGCTCAATTTGTTTAACGCATCACGAAAATTTTCATAATCATCAGAGCTGATAGGGAAAATACCCGCATACACTTGCGGTTGTGCTTTTTTAAAACCAGCCAATGGCTTTTCCGTTTCCTTTTTACTGATGGTGATAGTATCACCAACAGGAGCACCGTGAATTTCTTTAATACCCGCAATAATAAAGCCTACTTCACCTGCGCGTAAAACACCTGTTTCAGTTTGTTTAGGCGTGAAAATACCCACTTTATCAATTTGGTGAACTTGCCCTGTCGACATAACCAACATTTTATCGCCGCGCTTTACTTCACCATTCATTACTCGAACTAAAGAGACTACCCCTTGATAATTATCAAACCATGAGTCAACGATCAACGCTTGCAAGTTAGCTGAAGGATCGCCTTGTGGAGCAGGAATATTTTCAACAATTGTTTCTAATACATCTTCAATGCCAATACCGGTTTTTGCCGAGCAAGTTACCGCATCAGTAGCATCTATGCCGATAATATGCTCAATTTCTTCACTAACACGTTCAGGATCTGCTTGCGGTAAATCTATTTTATTTAAAATAGGTAAAACTTCTAAATCCATCTCAATGGCGGTATAACAGTTAGCTACCGTTTGGGCTTCTACCCCCTGACCAGCATCAACCACTAATAAGGCACCTTCACATGAGGCCAATGAGCGTGAAACTTCATAAGAAAAGTCCACATGCCCAGGTGTGTCAATAAAGTTCAATTGATAGATTTCGCCATCTTTCGCTTTATAGTCTAAGGTGACACTTTGTGATTTAATGGTAATACCACGTTCACGTTCAAGATCCATGGAATCAAGAACTTGCGCTTCCATTTCACGGTCTTGCAAACCACCACAATGTTGAATTAAGCGATCAGATAAAGTTGATTTGCCATGATCAATATGGGCGATAATAGAGAAATTTCGAATGTTTTTCATAGATGGAAGTTCAAATAAAAAGCTACAACGATAGCGAGTAAAATCGGGAATGGCGTGATTTTAACGAATTTAGCGCGCTGGGGCTATCTTTTGTTCAGAAATTTACTTGTTTTATCTATTTGTAACATCAATAGGCTTAGTTAAAATCCGCAGTATTTCAGGCTGTAATTTAGCAATTCTATTGGGTTTGTTTTGCAAGTACTTGGCCAATCTATGTCCACAGTAGCCCCCTAAAATCCCCACTAACAACGCCTGTAATTCATGTGTTAATGCTTGTTGACTTAACAACCATTGACCCAATGCAGAAAATATAAACAAGCCCAGTAAAGGTAACAAGTAGACTTGCCAAGCACTTTGCAAAACATCTCCTTCAGGTAAAGATAAAACAACACAATCACCAACATTGATAGTTGTATCATTAATATCGCTTGAGATAGATTGGGGGTAAGGCAAGATAAAAGATAGCTTTTTATGAGGAATAGCTTTGGCCACTTGACCGCTCGCGCAACTATCAACTTGTGAGCAGCTATTACAGCTTGACTTAACTTGGCTAACTAGCGTTATTTGGGTGTCGTTAATCGCTACAACTTCTGCCAGCTCTTCCATTATGGCGTAGTAGGTTTGTGAGTAAAGCTAACGGAATTAACAATTTTCTTTGCACTTGCTAAAGGGATTTTTCCGACAACACTCACTTCAACATTATTCACCACCTGATTTAACACTAATGTTGCGCCATCATTGGCGTACTCAATCGCTCTTTTCTTCTCTGCACTTGGATTAACATAAACTGATATATCAATTAAACCATCATTAAATAGCATAAACTCAACAGCTTGCTTACTACCATTAATTCTATGTCTGTCTGATTTAATCTCCTTAAAACCACTGGGTAACCAATTAACTTGCCAAGCGAAATCTGTGCTAGTGTTTTTGGCTGAAAGCTCAATCACTTTTGGTAATTCTGTTACATATAGATTCTTTAAATTGTCAGACAAGGTTTCGCTGATCTCTAGGTGAGTAAATTGAATTTGCTCAAGTAATTTTCCCTTACGAGTGATCACTGCCAGTTTTAACATTAAGCCACTGTCTTGATCTAACCATAACCAATAACCATAGCGGTGCTCGTCTTGTGGGACAATGCGGATCAATTGTGCCGCTCTACCTAAAACGCGACTTTTTCCGACAGAAACAAAATGATAATTGCTATCTAATATGCTGATATCACGCCCAAAAACAGCAGGAATTGGGCCACTAATTTGCGAAGAATCTATAGAGTATGGTGCATACTCAGGTTCGATATAACTCACAGTATTGCCAATGCGTAAAATATCTCGGCGAGGGCCATTTAATAACGCTAAGATTTCTAGCTCTACTTTTTTAATAACCGTTTCACGCTCACCTTTCGAGCTTTCTCCATCATTAACATTCTTGTTTTCAGGCGCATCAACTACGCCGTGTAACCAATGATAAGGCTCAGCTTGGTTATTTTTTACAACAACAAATGAAGTATTAAAATTTAACTCACGAAGTGATTTTGATAAGCGTTCTAATGATAATCGTGCTTGCTCAGCATCTGCTGCAATAGCAGAAAAACTAAAGCAGGCAGAAATCAAAAAGTGTAGGGAAAATAGTTTAGTAAGCAGTTTAGGAGATAAGATCTTCATGCGTTCTCAAGAATAGATTGCAAAGCAAGTGAATAACTGAATTATTCACTATTTAGTCATCTTTTTCTAGCAATGATTGTTTTGCTTCTTTTGATTGTGCTGATTTGGCGGCACTTAATTTAACTTGTTGTTGGTGATCAGATAATAATGCTTGAAAACGACGCTGTTGTTCAATTCTTTGCTCAATGACAGCTTGTTTTTGAGATTGAGAATTTTGCTGAAAATTAAAGCTCACTGGATTGGCAAAACCCGCTAAAGGTTTAGTTTGCACAACTTGACTAGGCGTTATAACTTCATTCGTGTCAGCGGTGTTTTGTTGAACACCAATAATCATTAAACCTGCTGCAGAGGCAGCTATAGCTAACTGTCCAAAAGGTCTTATTAATTGTACAACTTTCGCTTTAAAAGTTTGTTGGCTGCTATTATTTACAGACTTTGGCGCTAAAATACTAGGTTCATCGGCGATGGCTTCGGCAATTTGTGCTGATAAATCTAATTGTAATGTTTGTGGAATTTCATCACGAATAACATCACCAATTAAATGGTATTGTTGCCATGTTGCAGATAAGTGTTCATCCTTGAGCATGTCATCAATAGCCTGTTCAGAGCTTTGCTCATCAACACGGTAGTTATCAACTAATGATGATATTGTCTCAAACTTACTTTCACTCATACGTTAACCTTTAAACTCATAAAATAATTTATAAAAACGGGTAATCTAGCAATTCACTCTGTTATTTATGAAGCAGGGGCGATATCTTTTTATCGATAGCATCACGAGCTCTAAAAATACGGGAGCGTACTGTACCTACAGGGCAATCCATAATGGTCGCTATTTCTTCATAACTTAAACCTTCAATTTCACGAAAGTTTATAGCAATACGCAAATCATCCGGTAATTGCTCTATTGTCTTAAAAATAACAGTTTTAATTTCTTCCGTGAGTAACACTTTTTCAGGTGATGCATTTTCTCTTAATGCTTCTCCACCATCATAAAACTCTGCATCTTCTACTTCAACATCATTGCTTGGCGGTTTACGGCCAAGTGCAACACTGTGATTCTTAGCACAATTAACCGCAATACGATATAACCAGGTGTAAAATGCGCTATCACCTCTAAAATTAGGTAAGGCGCGATAAGCTTTTATAAAAGCTTCCTGCACTATATCAGGTACGTCGCTATTGTTGCTTACATAACGTGACACTAAATTTGCCACCTTATGCTGATATTTTGTTACTAACAGGTTAAAGGCATTTTTATCGCCTTTTTGCACCCGTTCAACCAATACTTGGTCGACGTTCTGTTCGCTCATTTGAGCCATATCTCCTACATACTACAGCTATATACACCGATAAAATAAGGGGTATAAACTCATTTACTACATTTGGCTCATAACAAACGCATCAATTAAGACTACGCAATTTTAAAAAAGTTCTAAAATAATTTACTTTTTTTTAATTTTAGACTTAATACTGTTCCCAAGCACCAATAAACGGTAAAATTCATTCAATAACATTATTATATCCGAAAAAACATCTGAAAATCATTTTTATATGAATCATCAAAACAACTGTGACGTATTAATTATCGGTAGTGGTGCCGCAGGCTTAACCCTTGCTTTGCATTTGGCTAAAAGTGCCGATGTGGTTATTTTAAGTAAAGGACCGCTTAATGAAGGGTCGACTTTCTATGCTCAAGGAGGCATAGCCGCAGTATTTGATGAAAATGATAGCATTGAAGCGCATGTTTCTGACACCCTAGTTGCTGGAGCAGGCTTATGCAACGAACAAGCGGTGCAATACACAGCACAAAATGCTAAAGCTTGCCTAGAATGGTTAATCGCACAAGGTGTTGAGTTTGATAAAGAGGAATCAGAACAAGGTGAAGAAAAATATCACCTAACCCGTGAAGGCGGACATAGCCACAGACGTATTTTGCATGCCGCTGATGCTACTGGCAAAGTGATCCAAACAACATTAGCTCAACGTGTTAAGCAACATTCTCGTATTCGCGTATTTGAACGCTACAATGCGATTGACCTTATTTGTCAAGATGTCGAAAGTCATACATCAGAAAAACAATGTATTGGTGCTTATCTTTGGAACCGAAATAGCGAAAGAGTAGAAAGTATCTACGCACAAAAAACGATACTTGCCACAGGCGGCGCCAGCAAAGTTTATCAATATACCTCTAACCCGGATGTTGCCAGTGGCGATGGTATAGCCATGGCATGGCGCGCCGGTTGTCGTGTCGCTAATATGGAGTTTAACCAATTCCACCCAACTTGCTTATTTCATCCTGAAGCCGGAAATTTTTTACTTACCGAAGCTTTACGTGGAGAAGGTGCTAAATTAAGGCGTCCTGACGGTAGCCGCTTTATGCCGGCCTTTGATAAAAGAGCTGAATTAGCACCTCGAGATATTGTTGCCCGTGCCATAGATTATGAAATGAAACGTCTAGGTGTTGATTGTATGTACCTTGATATTAGTCACAAGCCTGCAGCTTTTATCAAACAACATTTTCCTACTATTTATCAACGAACCAAAGCCCTTGGCATCGATATCACTAAACAGCCTATGCCAGTTGTGCCAGCCGCCCATTATACCTGTGGAGGCGTCATGATAGATCAACATGGCAAAACTGATATAGAGCAGCTTTATGCTATTGGTGAAATGTCTTACACGGGTCTGCACGGTGCAAATCGCTTGGCCAGTAACTCCCTTTTAGAGTGTTTAGTCTTTGCCCGAGCTGCGGCTTTGGAAATAAGTGACTCACTTATACAAACTAACAGCTTTCCAACCTTGCCACGTTGGGACGAAAGCCGTGTTACCGATTCCGACGAAGAAGTGGTTATTCAACACAACTGGCATGAACTACGCCTATTTATGTGGGACTATGTGGGTATTGTAAGAACCACCAAACGGCTTGAACGCGCTTTACACAGAGTAGAATTATTGCAGCAAGAAATTCAAGATTATTATCAACACTTTAAAGTCAGTAACAACTTACTCGAGCTGAGGAATTTAGTCCAAGTGGCAGAGTTGATAATTCGCTGTGCCATGGAAAGAAAAGAAAGCAGAGGTTTACACTACACCTTAGATTTTCCTAATACTCTAGACATTGCTGAGCCAACAGTATTAACGCCACAGCAAACTTTTCTTAAATAAAGCAGGTTAAAGTTAACTACATGAAAGGAAGCGGTGACTCAACTTTGCTGAGGGTAGCTAACCTTAGTCAGGTTTCTTAAGACTTGCGATAACCGAGAAAAGTCTTGCTCAGTTAAACTGTCTCTAAATATAAAAAGCTGCTTTGCTTTATCCCCCGAGCACTTATTTTCTGTTGTGGGAAGTAACATTAGCCAACAGCCGAAAAAGCTAAATCGACTGCTTGCGTGCAACTGATAATATTCATTACCATTAAAAAGACACAGGCCCTGTTGGTTTAATTCAAATTGATACAGGCATTTTGCGTCTTTCTGGCGGTGTTTAGTGCGTTGCTGGCTATAAAGCACTCCCAATACCAATAGTGTTAGTGTGGCAACAACGAGGGCAAGGAAATATGCATAACTAAAATACAATACCAGCAACAATAAAAAAAATACCGTCAAGCCATAAATGACCAATAACTTGTTGCGGGATTCATTAACTTGAATATTAAACTTTGACGCGGTTGAGAATAAATTGCACCATGGTGTTGAGTTCATCGTCTTCACAGGTTTTATGGCCCATAAACCAAGCAAATAAGTCAGGATCTTGCTCGGTCAGTAAGCGTTCAAATATACGTTGATCTTCTGCTGTTAAATCATCATAAGCTTCATCAACAAAAGGAATAAATAGCACATCAAGCTCTAACATTCCTCGACGACATGCCCATTTAAGCCTTGCCTTGTTGACCACGGGTTGAGTATTTACTTCTGTTGACATATCAAATTACCTAAAAACAAAGTTAGCCTATTGTAACAAGAACACCAGTTTACTCACCAATTAATTGTGTGTTTTTTTGGCCGCTAGCTTGATTTTTCCGCCGCTAATCCCAATTTACATCCTAACAATCATTGTATAGCGTTTCCTTATGCCAATAATTTCTGACGAGAGCCTTCCTTCTCTCGAACAATTACCCAACACTTATTTAGTGTCACTTACACATTACAGTGCCATATCGTTAGTCGGTGAAGAGCAAAGTAGTTATTTACAGGGACAAGTTACTTGTGATGTAAACAGTCTTGATGAACATCATTTATTGGTTGGTGCTCATTGCAATGCCAAGGGAAAAGTATTCAGCGCCTTTCGATTAATCAATCGCAATAACGCTCATTTACTTATTCAACCAAATAGCAGCATCACAGCATCAATGGCAGAGCTGAAAAAATTCGGCGTTTTCGCCAAAGTCGATATAAGCCAAACCAGTGATTTAAGCTTTTATGCTTTGGTTGGTGAGCAAGCAAGTGAACTTATACACACACACTTTGATCAAGTGCCAGACAGTTTAACGCCCGTCGTTCACAGCAATGGCACCACAATTATTTATATCGCCGGAAAACTAGCTCGTTATTTACTCGTTGATGAAGCAAGCAAATTAACGGCAAAACTCGACCAATTAGCGTTAACTACCTACTCGGCACCAGTCTGGGATTTATTAGAAATATCAGAAGGTTTCGCACAATTATCAGAGCAAGCAAGTGCTGAATATGTCCCTCAAATGCTTAACTTACAAGCCATTAATGGCATCAGTTTTACCAAAGGTTGCTACTTAGGACAAGAAACGGTAGCGCGCATGCAATATTTAGGTAAGAACAAGCGAGCATTATTTTCATTAACTTTTAAAGCTGATGAGTCAATCTCAAATGACGAAGCTATTGAAAAACAGCTCGGTGATAACTGGCGTAAAGCGGGAGATATCCTAGCATCCTATCATAGTGATGATGGCTGCGGTTATGTACAAGCTATCTTAAGTAGTGATGTTGATGATACAACCCAACTAAGGTTAAAGTCCCAACCTAATATAAAAGTATCAGTTCACCCCCTGCCCTATTCGCTAGTAGCTGAATAACAGAATAAATCTTATATTAATTTTAAACACGTGGAAAAAATATGAAAATCACAAAAAACTCAGTCGTTGTTATGCACTACGCCGTATCCGACAGCGAAGGTACATTAATTGACAGTTCATACGATCATAAGCCAATGGCCATTATCCAAGGTACAGGTTACCTAATCCCAGGCCTTGAAGACGCACTGATAGATCATCAAGAAGGCGATAAGTTTGAAGTAAGCGTGAGTTGTGAGCAAGCATACGGTCAACGTCATGATGAATACGTACAAACAGTACCGAAAGAGTTATTACAAGGGGTTGAAGAATTGGCTGTTGGCACACAATTGCGTGCTACCACTGACGAAGGTGAGCAAACGGTTATTGTGATTGATGTCAACGATGAAGAAGTTACCGTTGATGGCAATCACCCACTTTCAGGCATTGATCTTAACTTTGACGTTGAAATTTTAGAAGTCCGTGAAGCAACAGAAGAAGAGCTTGCTCATGGTCATATTCACAGCGAAGGTGAAGGTTGTTGTGGTGGTGAACACAAACATTCAGATGATGAAGCTAAAAGCGAAGAAAAAGAAGGTTGTTGCGGCGGTGGCAGCTGCTCAAGTCACTAAAGAGTTAAAAGCATGTCTTAAGTTACGAAGTACTATTTTATTCAAAAGGTATCTTCGTAACTTAGCTAGCGTCTTGTGTGCAAAAGTTAATCTTTAAAGTTAGTAAACTGGAAAGATTGCTCTAGCTCCGCTTTACGAATCATAGCCATCACAGCCTGTAATTCATCACGTTTTTTCCCGGTTACTCTTACTTGCTCGCCTTGAATAGCAGCTTGAACTTTAAACTTTTCAGCTTTGATTAATTTTACCACTTTCTTGGCAACATCTTGCTCTATACCTTCTTTAAAGGTAACTTGCTGACTCCAATTTTTCCCGCTTGCAGAGGCTGCTCCTAGCGTCATCGCTTTTGCATCCACTTGACGCTTAGTCAATTGACTACGCAACATATCAGCAAGCTGTTTTAATTGAAAATCCCCTTCTGCTTTAATAGTGACAACAGGTTTTTTCCATTCAAAACTGGCTTCAACACCGCGAAAATCAAAACGATTAGTTAACTCACGATTGGCATTATCAACTGCATTACGCACTTCTTCAATATTGATTTCAGATACTATATCCATTGATGGCATGACTTGATCTCTTTAACGTTTTCTAAATAATTAAGCGCTATTATACCTAGAGAGAAATACCAAACAAGCAAGCATTTACTAACCATGATATTATCGAGATCTGTTAACTTAACTAAAGCTATTTGTAGTGAAAGCTCGTCACCACTTATTATTTTTTATCCTATTACTCATCGCTGCATGCTTATTATTTTTTTCCAGCGCATTGTTATTGCCCACAGAGCTCAAAAATGCAGTTTTTCGCTCACCTCAAATTGATACCATAGGTCACTTTATTGGCTTTTTTGTCTTAGCTTGGTTAATGCACTCTATACTCAAAACCACACTAGTTTCGACATTCTTTAGCTTATCTTTCTATGCTTGTTTAAGTGAATTAGGGCAATACTACCTAGGGTTTCGAAACGGAGAATTTAGTGATTTTTTCGCCGATATAGCGGGGATAGCCTTGTTTATTTTGCTTAAAGTACTTTATTTATTTTATAAAAAAGCGCTACTTGCCAAGCTGTCAGCTAATCAAAGTAATTCTGCATTCACAGCAAAGGTAGACTCATGAATTGGTTAGTGGTTGGTCAAGGAGCAATGGGGCTATTGTGGTACCATCATCTGCACCAGAGCCTGAAAACTAAAAGTAATCACAACATGCTTAGTTTACTGGCATCGAAACAGCAAGATTTACAGCAGAATCAATACCAGTTTACCGACTTAGATAAATGTGCACACCGCAACACACTAAATTATGCGTCAATTGAACAGGTAAAAAATGCCGACACGGTTTTTCTTTGCTTAAAGTCATATCAAATAGCACCTGCGATTAAGCAGATTGCAGCGCAGTTAAAGGATAACTGCAGCATTATTCTTGCTCATAATGGGATGGGAACATTAGAGCGCCTTCCGCAAGACTTTATTGAAAAGCACACTCTCTATGCCCTGTTAACCACGCACGGCTGCTTGCGAAATGCACCATTAAACATCGCTCAT
This sequence comes from Colwellia sp., assembly GCA_026196955.1. Taxonomy (GTDB): domain Bacteria; phylum Pseudomonadota; class Gammaproteobacteria; order Enterobacterales; family Alteromonadaceae; genus Colwellia. The sequence goes on from JAPHTO010000043.1 coordinate 25,625, forward strand.
ACTGGCGCAGGCGAAACGAGTTTAGGGTTAATATCAGGGCAATCAGATAAAACAAAAGAAACGCAGTTAACCTTGACGCTAGATGAGGCTTTACCCAAGGTAAGCTTTGAAAATAATATCTTAAAGAAACAATGGCTAAAATTAGCAATTAACTGTGCTATAAACCCAATAACAGCACTGCATAATATTGATAATGGCGGCGTCAATAACAGTCAATTTAATCAACAAATATCAGCCTTATTAAGTGAGATTGTTGTCGTTGCTAAAGCAGAAGGGATCGAGCTCATTAAAGAAGAGCTACAAGCGAATGTACAGAAGGTTGCGCAGGCAACAGCTAAAAATTGTTCATCGATGCGTTGTGATATTTTAGAAAACAGACAAACAGAGATTGATTATATCAACGGCTATATTCATCGATTAGGATTAAAGCATGCCCTTGCCACACCAGAAAATAGTAAGGTGTGGCAGGCAATCAAACATTTAGAAACTAACTTTTAGCGACTAGCTTCTTAATGCTACAAGCTTAAGGACGATACACTTTTACGTTACTAAAGCCATTATCAAGCAAGTAAAGGGCTTGTAACTTACTCATCACCCCATGATCACAGTAAAGTAAATAGTCCTTGCTCATGTCTAAATCGCCAAACTGAGTGGCTAATTTATAAAATGGGATATGTTTAACGTTTACATTGTCAATTTCTAGTGGGTTTTCTTCTTCTTCCTCAGGCGAGCGAATATCAACAACTATTGCGTTTTCGCCGATGTTCTCCACTAAATCTACGGCCGTAATTTCTGCTTCCGTTTCTTTACCAATATCACGAATATCAAAAACACGCGTTTCTTCTACAACCTTGTCTAAAATGGAAAAATCAAAATTATCTTCTTCTGCTTCCACTTTTGAAAGCACAGCTTTTACTGTCGGCTTTTTAGAAATAACACCACAATACTCAGGGATGGTTTTAGCAAAGTCTTCTGTCCCTATTTTACGCGCAATATCAATAATATCTTGCTTATCGTAAGCGCCTAAAGGACGTAAAATAAGCGTGTCAGTGACACGATTGATCACATTGAGGTTGGTTAATGTTTGGCTCGACACTTGCCCTAAACTTTCCCCGGTAACCAAGGCTTGAATTTTGCCCTTCTCTGCAATTTTACTGGCTGCACGCATCATCATACGCTTGAGCACTACACCCATTTGGCCGTTTTCTACTTTTTCTAAAATTTCTGCTACCACAGGCTCAAAATCAACAGCAAAAAACTTTACTTTATGAGAAGCGCCAAATTTGTCCCACAAATAATAACTCACTTGTTTGACACCCACTTCATGGGCTGAGCCGCCTAAATTAAAGAAACAAAAATGAGTACGGGCGCCTTTTTTGATCATCTGATAACTGGCAACCCCAGAGTCAAAACCACCAGACATTAGTGATAAAACATCTTCTTGAGTCGCTATTGGGAAGCCGCCTAAACCTTGATGACGATCAGTAACAATAAAGAGATCATTGTTTTTAACCTCTAATCGAATCGTGACTTCAGGTTTTTTAAGTTTCACCTTCGCGCTGTCAACCGCTTGATTTAAACCACCACCAACGTATTGCTCAATTTTCAGGGAATTAAAGTCATGAGAGCCTGTGCGTTTAACCCGCACACAAAACGTTTTATTTTCAATGGTTTTAGCGTGAACAGCTAAGGTTTTTTCAAAAATATCATGTAGATCAGTAAAAGGTGTCTGTTGAACTTCTAAAAATAATGGCACCCCAGGGATACTCTTTAGTGCTTCCACTAATCGTTCACGGTTTTTAGGGCTATTATCTTTCGTATTAACCTCAACATTATCCCAATTCATACGGGTGGTGACTTGCTCGTCAACACGGCGTAAAACATTTTTAATGTTCGACTCTAAAATTTTAGTAAAACGTTTACGCACTGGGCGTGATTTTATAGTGATTTCAGCTTGCAGCTTTACGATAAATTTCATCGATGATGACCTAAAAATAATAACAGTGGAAATATTGGCGCACATTATACACGAAAAAAGCTGTCAGTATTACGCTGACAGCTTTTTTCTCAGACAAGTGATTTTACTACTCTTGGATAACTTGAATAGGATCAGTTTCTTTTGCTTTACCTTGGTTAATAGCAATCTCGACACGTCGATTTCTACGGCGGTTTAAGGCATTTGTATTTGGTACTAATGGACGAGTATCTGCATGCCCTGCAACCACTAAACGCGTTTGATCAAAACCCGGCACTTTAATTAACTCATGAGCAATAGCAACCGCACGCTTACTCGATAAATCCCAGTTAGAGCTAAAGAGTTCAGAGTCTAGACCTCGATTATCGGTATTACCTGAGACCATGATTTCACCGGGTACGGTATTTAATAGTTCACCTATCTCTTTAATGATAGGCCTAAACTTAGGCTGTAAAAAGGCAGAGCCTGATGGAAAGGAACCATTTTCACGAATACGAATGATCACTTGCTGACCCAAAGACTCTAACTCAATGGCGCCATCTTGAATTTGCTGCTCAAGTTGCTCAGCAATTTTTTTCACTAAATCATTAACTTGCTCTTGCGCAGCATTTTCCATTTGCTCTTGAGCTTGTTGTAAAGCCTGTGCTGATAATGCATCTTCTGTATTTTGCGATTGACCACCACGTTCAGTACCACGCTGCTCTTGTCGACCGCCAGCTGACGTTTCATCACCCGCTTGAAACTCTAGCATTTGCTGAGTCATTTCCATGGTTTGCTGTTGAATCACTTCAATAGGCGTAGGCTCAGGCTTACCCGGTCTAAATTCCTGCGCAATAATACTAGTCCCTTTAGGAATATCTTTAACTTCAATTTTATTTTGCACACCAAAGGCAAACTTCATCGACCCTGCAATTTGCTTAAACTTTAAGACATCCATTTCTGAGAAAGATAATAACAATACAAAGAAGCACATCAGTAGCGACATGAGATCGGCAAAAGTGCCCATCCATGCAGGTAACCCCGGCGGTGGACATTTACATTCTTGTTCAGCCATATATAACCTCTAACATAAGCGCCCTAACATAAGCATCTGCTCGCATAAGTGCCCCCACTACTCTTCAGTAGTATCAATAGCGCGTTTACCTTCGGCAAGGTAGTTTTTCAACAGGCCTTCAATGACCCGAGGGTTTTGACCATCTTGTATGCCTAATACTGCATCAAGCACCAATTCCTGATTCATTTTCTCTTCTGCCATACGCAGTTTTAATTTTGAGGCAATTGGAATAGCGATAACGTTCGCTAAAAAGGCACCATAAAGTGTAGTTAATAAGGCAACCGCCATGGCAGGACCGATTGATTTTGGATCATCCATATTTGACAACATAGCCACCAAGCCAATTAGCGTACCTATCATACCCATAGCAGGAGCGACATCGGCTAGCGACATCATCATATTCGACCCTGTTTCGTGGCGCTCGGTGGTGAGGTTAATATCTTTTTGTAACGTAGCGCGTACTACATCTGCGTCATGCCCATCAACAAGCATATCGACACCCTTTTGCATAAAAGGGTTGGTGATTTCAGCTTCTTCCAAAGCAAGAAAACCGCCTTTTCGTGCTGCATCAGCCATATCAACAGCTTTTTCAATTAGCTCTTCAGGTTTTTCTAACTTGAACATAAAGGCTTTAGCAATGATTTTTCCGATACCGAAAAATTGGCTTAAATTATAATTCGATAAAACAATGAAAATTGAACCACAAAATACAATTAGCACTGATTGAGTATCAGCAAACATCATGATGTCGCCAGACAAAACCATTGCCATCGCAAGTAGACCGATAGCACCAAGGATACCTATTAACGTTGCTAAATCCACAAAACTCTCCTAAAACTACAAACCTAAATAGCACTCATAAAAAGAATAGTACATGATGCAAAAAATATTCGCTAATACTTCTACATCGATAAATCATATTATCGCCCATACAGTCAATAACTTAATAGCTTGTTTTGAATTAATTTTAGCTCAACAAAAGCAAGTCCCACATTGACCAATGCGCCTAGCTAAGGTAAGTTTGCGCCTAGAGTTTTTATATGGCTAGCCTTGAGTAAAAATAATGGCAAAGAAAAAATTAGAAAACCTTAGTTTTGAAGAATCGCTAGTCGAGCTTGATACTATTGTGCAAAACCTTGAGCAAGGTGAATTAAGCTTAGAAGAGTCTATGGCTCTGTTTGAACGTGGTTTAAATTTAAGTCAGGTAAGCCAAACAAAGCTACAAGCGGCTGAGCAAAAAGTGAAAATATTGCTTGAGAAAAATGGTGAGCAAACATTATCAGACTTTAACTTATCCAAAGATGATAATGCTTCAGGTGAGCTTTTGTGAGTACATTAGCCAATCACCAACAATACCAGCAAAGAATCAATGACTTTTTAGCCGCTCAACTTGACAAATTATCGGTTAATGATGAAAAACTGCTTGAAGCAATGCGTTATGGCTTGCTTATCGGTGGCAAGCGTATGCGCCCCTATTTAGCCTATATTACTGGTGAATCTTTAGGTGCTGCCCAAACGGATATAGACGCTATAGCTGGCGCGCTAGAGTGTATTCATGCCTACTCTTTATTACATGATGATTTACCCGCCATGGATGATGATGATTTAAGACGTGGCAAGCCTACATGTCATAAAGCCTTTGATGAGGCATCTGCTATTTTGGCTGGCGACGCATTACAAACACTTGCTTTTGATATTCTCGCCAACCATCAATTTTCGGACAAAATACAGCCGAAACAAATAATATTGATACAACAATTGATTTCCGCCTCTGGCTACCAAGGCATGTGTGGCGGGCAAGCATTAGATTTATCAGCCACCGATAAAACCATTGATTTAGCGCAATTAGAAAAATTACACTCATTAAAAACAGGTGCCTTGTTAGAAGCCAGTGTGTTAATGGCAGCAGAATGCGCTAGCCAAATTAGCAGTCAAGATAAGCAAGCACTAAAAAAATATGCTCAGCTCGTCGGCTTAGCCTATCAAGTGCAAGATGACATTATTGATATTACTTCTAGTGAAGAAGAGCTAGGAAAGCCTAAAGGCTCTGACTTAGCAGCTAATAAAAGTACCTACCCTGCACTATTGGGTTTACAAGGAGCACAAGAAAAAGCTGAAAACTTATTTCAACAAGCGCTTCAAGCTTTGGCCAGTTTGCCTTACAATACGCAGTCTTTGGCTGATTTTGCCACTTTTATTGTTAAACGAAGCCATTAGAAGCGCGAAGCAGATAAGCTAACTTAAACCTAAACAGAATAACTATGACTACAAATCTTGCTGATTACCCTTTACTAGCTCAAATTAATTCGCCAAAAGACTTGCGTAATATTGCTCAAGAGCAATTACCGCGGATCAGCAATGAATTACGTAATTATTTATTGAATTCAGTGAGTAAAAGTAGCGGGCACTTTGCTTCTGGTTTAGGTACTATCGAGCTTACCGTTGCTCTACATTATGTTTACAATACCCCTTTTGATCATCTTATTTGGGATGTTGGCCATCAAGCTTACCCTCATAAAATATTAACGGGTCGCCGCGATCAACTGCACACCATCAGACAAAAAAATGGCTTACACCCTTTTCCTTGGCGTGAAGAAAGCGAATATGACACCCTCAGTGTTGGTCATTCAAGCACCTCAATTTCAGCTGCTTTAGGCTTAGCGGTTGCGGCTGAAAAAGAAGGGCATAATAGAAAAACTGTCGCGGTTATTGGTGATGGTGCTATGACAGCGGGTATGGCTTTTGAAGCCTTAAACCATGCTGGCGACATTCGAAAAGACATGTTGGTTATTTTAAATGATAACGAAATGTCTATCTCTGAAAATGTTGGCGCCCTTAACAACCATCTCGCCAAAATGTTATCAGGTAGTCTTTATACAGGTTTACGTGAAGGTAGTAAGCGTATTTTAAATAACCTTCCGCCCATTAAAGAGCTAGCGAGTCGTGCTGAAGAGCACTTAAAAGGCATGGTAGTGCCAAGTACGTTTTTCGAAGAGTTAGGTTTTAACTATATTGGCCCTATTGATGGTCACGATGTCAATGGCCTCGTTGAAACCATTAAGAATATGCGTAACTTAAAAGGGCCACAGCTATTACATATCGCCACTAAAAAAGGCAAAGGCTACCATGCTGCTGAGCAAGATCCGATAAAGTATCATGCTGTGCCTAAGTTCAACCCGAGCGATGCAAATTTACCTAAGTCCAAGCCTGCCCTACCAACCTATTCACAAATTTTCGGTGATTGGTTATGTAAAATGGCTACTGTAGATAAAGACCTAGTGGCTATCACACCTGCCATGCGTGAAGGCTCTGGTATGGTTGAGTTTAGCCAACGTTTTCCTGAGCAATATTATGACGTTGCTATAGCAGAGCAACACGCCGTGACTTATGCCGCAGGTCTAGCGATTGGTGGTCAAAACCCCGTTGTCGCAATTTACTCTAGTTTTCTACAACGTGGTTATGATCAACTTATTCACGATGTCGCCATACAAAACCTGCCAGTATTATTTGCCGTAGACAGAGCTGGTATTGTTGGCGCAGATGGCGCCACTCATCAAGGCTCTTTCGATTTAAGTTTTTTACGCTGTATTCCTAATATGACCATTATGGCCCCAGCCAATGAGCGTGAATGCCAATTAATGCTCAATACAGGTCATAAACTCTCATCACCCGCCGTTGTTCGTTATCCACGTGGTAATGGTACTGGAGAAGCGCTACCTTCTATTAATGACACCATTGAAATAGGTAAAGGCAGAGCCATTCTTCAAGGTAAAGCGCAAGTGGGTAATAAAATTGCCTTACTTAACTTTGGCACCATGCTAGGCGAAGCAACGAAAGCAGCAACTGCATTAGAGGCAACCCTTGTTGATATGCGCTTTATAAAACCACTCGATACACAGCTTATTGATGAAATAGCAGCTTCACATGACTTCATCGTCACTATTGAAGACAATGCTATTGCTGGTGGTGCAGGCTCTGGGGTGAATGAATATATTTTGGCTCAAGGAAAGGCCATCAAGGTGCTTAACATTGGCATTCCTGATCAATTTGTTAAGCACGGGACACAAGAAGAAGTGCATCAAGAGTTACAACTAGATAGTAGTGGAATTATCGCTAAAGTTAATAAATTTATCTCCTAATACGGTACGCTTAAATTAATAGTTCAAACAAAAGGAGATAACGAATATACGATTCATTATCTCCTTTTAACATGCTAAATCTCGAGTTTAAAGTGTTGTTCTTCCAGGACCAAGTAAAGGGCATAAGAAGAATTTATCCCCTGAGTCCATGACACCATCACTATTGACATCTATCCACCAACGGCCACCTAAATGCCCCACTTCTCCTGGACCATATTCAGTAGTCAAACCATTCATTGTTGGCACAAGCTGCTGAAACTCCCCTTTCATGGGTAAATCTGTCACTACGATTGAATCGTAATACAAACCTTGTGAAGTGACGTAAACAACAGGCGCCCCTTCTGAGCCACGACCTTTCTTTTTTGCTACTGCTGGATTATTCACTAAAGTAATAGCAGCAACCATTACAATTACTACAATAAGACTAAATTTATTCATGTGATCTCTCCCGTTTTATTAAGTAAACAATTACCTGCTTTAGTATCAACAAGAGTTATCACAAAAGAATCACAAAATGGTCACTTGTATATAACATATAAAAAATCAATTAAATTTACTCTACCCCTCTAATATCATCATTGGTTAGTGATAAACTCAAAAGCTTGGTGCTTTATTCTCTGTCTGGCGTCGACATCCCCTTTGTAATGGTTAGTGATAAACTCAATAGTTTGGCGCTTTATTCTCTGTCTGGCGTCGCGGTGGCGACGACACCCAAAGGGGCGTTACACGCCAAAAGCCCCTTTGGAATCCCCGTGGCGCCCAACTCAGCAGAACATTCAATAACAAACTCGCGTAACCCACGATACCTGCCGATTTATCATCCATGAACAACGGCAGCCCTCGACGTCCTGTCTCGGGTCGAGGCCTACCCTTGCTCATTTGTCATTTCATTGCTGAGATGGGAATGGGTATTTGTGACTTTTCTTATTTTCAAAAGCAACAGTAGAGTTCTTTAATAGTTAAAATGACACTGTATCAACAAGCACCAAGTCTGCTTGAACAAACGCTGAAATGAATGAAAGTGTTCACGTATGTTCATCAGGGATGATGAACAAAGCGCTGTTGGCACATGGATGTGCCATCAGCGTCGTTACGTCGAAAACACTTGAATGAATGTAAGGTTAAGTTTGTTAGCAGCTCCGAGGGATTCCAAAGGGAGGCCGGAGGCAGCCTCCCTTTGGGTGTCGTCGCCACCGCGACAAATCAATTAAATTTACTCCGACCTAATTCTCCCTTGTTGGCCATTATAGAGAAACGATAACTAGCTGTTATTTTCCTGCTTAATTAACTTGATAAATGGTTAACTGTGCAAATACAAATAAGTAGCAGCAATCCCCGCAACTATATTTAATACTAATGACCAAATTGTTTGCTTAATGAATGTTTTTCCATGCTTTTTGTTTATATCTATTGCTTCAGCATTTGCTTTTTTATCTCCCGAGGTAAGTGAAAAAACCACTTTTTGACCGTTTATATCATCTAATGCACCATAAACACGACTTGCGAGGATATGACCAATTTTACCAACAGGGTTAAAACCATATAAGCCTAAAAATAACCAAATGGCAGTAATTTTGACAGTCATATCACCAGAATATTGGTGAGTATTTATCCACAAAAAACTCGAAACCCATAATAAAGCATACATTAAAGTCACGGAATGATGAGTCAACTCTGCTAATCTTTGACGACGCTTCTTAAACCAATAATAGAAGTCTGTTATTAATGCAGGCTCTTTTCTTGCCTTAACCCAATCAGTAACTTCATTGATTAACTCTTTACTTATTTGTGCGTTAATAAAATCAACTCTACAAAATGCAGGAGCTGTAAGTACATCGACTTGGTCAAAATCATCAGAGTTTCCAGAAGCCATCATTTGCATAAACTTTCCAGGTTTCATATCTGATGATATTCTTACTAGAAGTGTATGCCTCTGAGGGGATTCATAACCTTGGATATCAACCATAAAGTCCCACTTAATTACGACTTCTTCAACGCACTCTGGAGCTTGCCAATGATGCTCTTGAAACTCAGCCCAAGTTCCAAACTCTTGCATATCAGAATCTTCATAACCAATATTTAGTGAAGTAATTTTAGCGTCTATATTATGTATTTGTAGCTTCCTACTAATACAATCATTTAACTCAATAATATCACTAACCTCTAAGTAAAGTGGCTTATGATAAACCTTAATCCTTGAATCTGGCTTGCCAGCAAAAAAATAGAACAATGATTTAAGTTGCTCTTTAGGCATTTTTGCAACAACTCCACCAGATTTTTTGACTGAGTCCTCATCCATTTCAATTACAGCATTTCCATGAGTCATCTCTTAATTCTCCTTGTCATTTACCAATGTCATGTTATATAAGCATCTAGGTGCTCCCACCTACTTGATTACATAAGAAGTCAAGAGAGCCACTAGCTAAAAATATAAACTAACACGCTCCCCTCAAAAAAAACATTACAAGGTATTACAAGGCATTAAAAGGTTTAAGCTAATAGCCAATCCATTAGATGCCATAAAAGTAAAGGGCACACATTTATGTCTCCAATGCGCACAAAGTGATCACTTTAAATAAAACACTATCATTGATTGAACCAGCTAAAATTGAGCTAAAGCCAAGCCAAAAAAAAAGGCAGGTGATTAATCACCTGCCCATTCTATCTAAATTAGCGTTATCACGCTCAAAAATAGTACGATAAAACTACAAATTTTCCACATCAATTCTATTGTTTAAATTCTCTTCTAATGCAGCTTTGCGCTCACGCTCTTGGCGTTTTTCACATGGATTCTCACAATTACACTCTTTCTCAATACCGACACTCGCTAGACCACCACAGCTTCCCGCGAGGGTTTTATGCTGAAAAATATAACCCACTGCCATAGCGGCACCTACAACGAGGAAGAAACCAAAGGTTATTAAAAAAATCATCATAATAATTGTGCGCCTATCAATATTTATTGCCTTCGAGACTAAAAACTATCAACTCGAAATGTTACTTGAGATATTGCTTGAATTTTACCGTAAACCGCTCTTTAAAGCCATGTTCAGTTTTAGAAATAAATAAAGCAGCTAGGTTATTGTCTTGGGCAAATGTCAGCCCTTGCTCTGCCCCCATAACCATCAGTGTTGTCGATAAGCCATCAGCAGTCATTGACGATGGTGCTATAACCGTTACAGAGACAAGGTTATGATTGATAGGCTTGCCAGTAGCGGGATCAATAATATGCGAGAAGCGCTGCCCATCAGCCTCAAAGTAATTTCGATAATCGCCTGAGGTTGCCACAGCATTATCTTTAGGGATAATCACTTGGTGCACAGCACGCTGCTCACCAGAGGGATCTAAAATGGGTTTTTCAATCGCAATAGCCCACAGCTCACCCGTATGCTTAAAGCCCTTTAAGCGCATTTCTCCGCCTATTTCCACTAAATAGTTACTTATCCCATTCGCTTCAATTAACTCTGCAACCACATCAACACCGTAACCTTTCGCTGTGGTTGACAAATCAATGTAGAGGTTGGGAATATCTTTAGAGAGCTGATTACCGTTTAGATGAAGATTTTTCAAGCCAATACGTGCACGAGTACTTGCTAATATTTCCTCACTTGGCACTGTCTCTGGACGTTGCTCAGGGCCAAAGCCCCAAAGGTTCACTAAGGGGCCAACCGTGATATCCAACTTGCCAGCACTTAACTCACCCAGACGGATAGACTCTTTTAATACACGTGCAAAACCAGTCGATATTTCCATCGCTGCCGTTGAATTAGATTGGTTAAAGCGAGAAATTTCAGAGTCAGGAATATAAGTCGACATCTCCTGATTAACTTGCTGTAACACTGCATCAATCTTCTCTTGCAGTTTTAACGATGCTACCTGTTCAAGCGTAGAAACCACCTTAATATTATAAGTAGTTCCCATAGTGCGCCCTTGTAATAAAACTTCAGTTTTTGCTGAATTATTACTGGGAAAACAAGCCGCAAGGGTAATAGCGAAAGCCATTATTAGCATCAATTTAATTGTATTCATTGTTCATACCCAAATTTATTATTTAACTAATAAAACTATCGTTAATTTAATTAGTTAAATAATAAAGACGACCGAAGTCGTCTTTATTGCATATTCATAGTAATTAAACTGTAATTTAAAGATAGTTCGTTCTAGAGCAAAGAGAAGGCACGGAGTTGACGCTAGTCAATGAGCACCTTCGATGCAGATATCGGACGAAATATCGAAAAATTCAGCTTAATTAGCCACCGAAGTCATCTAATAGGATGTTTTCATCTTCTACGCCTAAATCTTTAAGCATATTGATAACCGCAGCATTCATCATTGGTGGACCACACATGTAGTATTCACAATCTTCTGGTGCTTCATGATCTTTCAAGTAGTTTTCATAAAGAACATTATGAATGAAACCTGTCATACCATCCCAGTTATCTTCTGGTTGAGGATCTGAAAGCGCTACATGCCATTCAAAATTATCATTTTCAGCGGCAAGCATATTGTAATCATCTTCATAGAACATTTCACGAAGTGAACGTGCACCGTACCAGAAGCTCATCTTACGCTTAGACTTAAGACGCTTAAGTTGATCAAAGATATGAGAACGCATTGGCGCCATACCTGCACCACCACCGATAAATACCATTTCATTATCAGTTTCTTTAGCGAAGAACTCACCAAATGGACCAGAAATAGTTACCTTATCACCAGGCTTAAGATTAAAGATAAACGAAGACATTTTACCTGCTGGTAAATGTAACTTCCCAGGAGGCGGCGTAGCAATACGCACGTTAAGCATAATAATGCCTTCTTCTTCTGGATAGTTAGCCATTGAGTAAGCACGAAGTGTATCAGTATCAACTTTTGATTCTACATCAAAGAATCCAAAGTGTTCCCAATCACCACGATACTGCTCTTCAATATCAAAATCTTTGTACTTAACATGATGTGCTGGTGCTTCAATTTGAATATAACCACCGGCTTTAAATGGTACAGATTCACCATTAGGAATTTGAAGCTTAAGCTCTTTAATAAACGTTGCTTTGTTATCGTTAGAGATAACTTCACACTGCCATTGCTGAACACCAAAGATTTCATCTTCTACTTCAATTTCCATGTCTTGCTTAACAGCAACTTGACAGGCTAGACGACAACCTTCTTTCGCTTCACGCTTAGTGATATGACCTAACTCAGTTGGCAGAATATCACCACCACCTGAATGAACGTCTACACGACACTGACCACAAGTACCACCGCCACCACAAGCTGAAGGTACAAAAATACCTTGATCAGCTAATGCGCCTAATAACTTGCCACCTGCAGCAGTTGTTACTGCTTTTTCAGGGTCACCATTAATACTGATCGTTACGTCACCACTAGAAACTAATTTAGATTTAGCAAATAAAATGACTAAAACTAATGCTAGTACTATCGCGGTAAACATCGATACGCCGAGAATAATTTCCATCGACTTTTCCTTAAAACTTCTCTAAGGGTGTAGCGTTAATAAAAACACTACACCAACCAAACTTATAGGGAAATACCACCGAAAGACAAAAAGCCAAAGGCCATTAGTCCAGCAGTAATAAATGTAATGCCTAACCCTTTCAAACCATTAGGTACATCGGAATACTTCATTTTCTCGCGAATACCTGCAAGTAAAACGATAGCCAATGCCCAACCAATACCAGAGCCAATACCGTAAACTACCGATTCACCTAGCGTTAAGTTTTTAGCGACCATGAAAGATACAGCACCAAAAATTGCACAGTTAACAGTAATTAAAGGTAAGAAAATGCCTAGTGCTTGGTATAAAGCAGGAAAGTATTTATCGAGTACCATTTCAAGAATTTGAACAAGTGCAGCAATGACACCAATAAAGGTAATAAATGATAAAAAGCTCAAATCAATTGATTGAGTAGGATCAGTAATACCTAACACGCTATCTAAAGCACCTGGCGCTAACACTGCTTGATAAATGATTTGGTTTGCAGGAACCGCAATACCAAGTACAACAACAACAGCAACACCTAAACCAATGGCAGTATCTACTTTTTTCGATACCGCAAGGAAGGTACACATACCTAAGAAGAAAGATAGTGCGATGTTTTCAATAAAGATAGTCTTAACTAATAGACTTAAATAATGTTCCATTACGATTAGTCCTTCTCTACTTGTTCAGGTTTCCACTGGCGAATTGCCCAGATGATAAAACCTATAATGAAGAATGAGCTAAATGGTAAAACTAATAAACCATTTGCTTGATACCAACCGTCATTTTGAATTAGTGGTAAAATTTCGATACCGAAAAGGGTACCAAAACCAAATAATTCACGGAAGAAAGCAACGGTCATTAAAATAAAACCATAACCTAGACCATTACCAACACCATCCCAAAAACTAACACCAGGTTTTTCTTTCATGGCGAAAGCTTCAGCACGGCCCATAACAATACAGTTAGTAATAATCAAGCCAACAAATACTGACAGCTCTTTTGATAATTGGTATGAAAATGCCTTAAGCACTTGGTCAACCACTATTACTAATGAGGCGATAATCGCCATTTGCACGATAATACGTACACTAGATGGGATATGGTTACGAATAATAGAGATAAATAAGTTCGAAAAAGCAGTTACCAAGACAACGGCTAGCGTCATTACTAAGGCGTTAGCCATTGAACTTGTTACCGCTAATGCAGAACAAATACCTAATACTTGTAAGGCAATTGGGTTATTGTCAACAATCGGTTGAGTTAAAACTTTTTTAGCTTCAGATGACATTAGTTAACACCCCCTGCGCGATATTTAGCAATAAAAGGGGCATACCCTTCTTCACCAAACCAAAATTGTAATGTGCGTGTAACACCGTTACTCGTTAAGGTAGCACCAGATAAAGCATCAACACCGTGAATATCACCAGATTTAGCACCGCCTTTAACTAGGCTAGCTTTCACTTCACCTGCACCGTTATAGATTTTCTTACCTGGCCATAAAGCTTTCCACTTAGGGTTCATAACTTCAGCGCCTAAGCCTGGAGTTTCCTTATGGTCAGAATAAACAACGCTACGTACAGTGTTTAAATCAGCTTCTAAACCAACATAACCATACATAAGATCCCATAAACCTGAGCCAACGATAGGTAGAACAACTGTTTCTACTTTACCGGCTTCGTTGCGAACTAAATATACAACAGCATCTTTAGAACGACGGTTAATGCCGGCAATATCATCCTTAGGTTTATCTGATTTAGTCACATCACGTGAATTACGACGCTCATCAAACAACTCTGGGTTGCCTTCAATGAAGTCACCTGAGTCTAAATCAATCATTTTTGCATCAACTAGTTTTGCAAACGTTGCTTTGATTGCTTTAGAGCTGCCATCAGTAGTCGCTAATAAGCCAGAAGCTTCTAAAATTTTAGTTTGTTGATCAAGTAATTTGTTTTCTACTTGTAACGGTTTCAATTGAATTGCTGAAACAGAAACCAAAGCCGCACAAACTAAACAGACTATAAATACAAAACCAACCGTTTTGCCGAATGTTTCTTTATTACTAGACATTGCGTGCAAGCCTCCGTTTAATGTTGCCTTTAACGACAAAGTAGTCAAACAATGGTGCGAACAAGTTAGCAAATAAAATAGCTAACATCATACCTTCTGGGAAGGCAGGGTTTACAACACGAACCAATACCACCATGACACCAACTAATGCACCAAACCAGTATTTACCAGTGTTAGTGAAAGAAGCTGAAACAGGGTCAGTTGCCATAAACATCATACCAAACGCAAAACCACCAACAACTAAGTGCCAGTACCAAGGCATAGCAAACATATGGTTTGTATCACTACCTACGGCATTGAATAAAAATGCTGTAACAACCATGCCGCCAAACACCCCTAGCACGATACGCCATGACGCAATACCTTTATAAAGTATGTAAGCACCACCTAATAAAATGGCAAACGTTGATACTTCACCTACAGAGCCAGGAATAAAGCCCCAGAATGCATTCCACCAATCAGCGTTCATTGAATAGTCAACAAGGCCTTGGTTAGCAGCACTTAGTGCCGTAGCACCAGAGAAGCCATCAGCAGCAACCCAAACAGCATCACCTGAAATTTCAGCAGGGTAAGCGAAGAATAAAAACGCTCTGCCGGCTAAAGCTGGGTTTAAGAAGTTCTTACCTGTACCACCAAAAATTTCCTTGGCAACAACAATACCAAAAGTGATACCGATAGCCACTTGCCATAACGGAATAGTTGCCGGCACGATAAGCGCAAATAAAATAGAAGAAACGAAGAAACCTTCATTCACTTCATGACCACGTACCGCGGCAAATAATACTTCCCAGAAGCCACCCACAATAAAGGTAACCGCATAAATAGGCAGGAAGAACATAGCGCCATAGAACATCATGCTGAACCAACCAGAGTCAGCATTTAATGTTCCACCTAGCATAGCAAATAAGGCAGTTTGCCAAGTATCAGGCATTGCATATCCATTAGCTAAAGCATCAACCGCTTGGAAACCAATGTTATACATACCAAAGAACATGGCAGGGAAAACCGCTAGCCATACAGTGATCATGATACGTTTTAAGTCGATGCTATCACGTACGTGCGTTTTACCTTTGTTTACTTGCCCAGGGGTAAATAAACCAGTAGCAACGGCTTCGTATAAAGCAAACCACTTCTCATGTTTGCCGCCTTTTTCAAAATGCGGCTCAATATCTTCAATAAACTTTTTCAAGCCCATGACTAACCTTCCTTCTCGATTGTGGTTAGGCAATCACGAAGGTGAACGCCGTAATCTGTTTTGCCTGGGCAAACAAATGTACAAAGCGCTAAATCTTCTTCGTCTAGCTCTAAGGCACCAAGTTGTTGTGCTGTGTCGGTATCACCGGCAACTAAATCACGCAATAACATGGTAGGTAAAATATCTAAAGGCATAACACGTTCAAAGTTACCAATTGGCACCATCGCACGTTCACTACCATTGGTAGTAGTGGTCATATTGAACAACTTCTTCGGGAAGAAATGTGCCATATATGCACGTGTTACAGAGAATTTATTCGGTCCTGGGTACATATAACCAACAAACTCTTTTTCACGGCCTTCAAGGATCAATACCACTTGTACGTGATAACGTCCTAAGTAACCATGAACTGCCGAGGCGGTTGAGCCCATTAATAATGAACCAGAGACTACACGTAATTCACCATCATTTGCTTCACCAGCCGTTAGCTCCTCAGTACTAGCACCAAGTATGGTACGTACTAAACGAGGATTTTTAGCCGCTGGGCCTGCAAGTGAGATAACACGTGTGCTATCTAATTCACCTGAAGTAAATAACTTACCGAATGCGATAACGTCTTGGTAACCTAAGTGCCAAACAAATTTGTCAGCGCTAACAGGTTTTAAGAAGTGAATATGCGTACCCACTAAACCTGCAGGATGTTTACCCTCAAATTCATTAACTTGTACCGTATCTGCAACGGGAATATTTGCTCCCGGTGCTTTACTAACAAACACTTCACCGTCAGTTAAACGAGATAGAACTGTTAAGCCATTTTTGAATGCCTCGCTTTGCTCACCAATAACAACTTCTGGATTGGCAGCAAGAGGATTAGTATCCATGGCACTAACAAATATCGCACTGGCAGTAGAGTCTATTGCTGGTACTTTGCTAAATGGGCGAGTTCTCAAGGCAGTCCACAAGCCTGACTCAACTAAGTTATTCACCACATCTTCACGTGATATTGAACTTAATTCGCTGGCTGAGTAACTGGTAAATGTTTCTTGATCATAGCCATCAACTTCGATAACTACCGACTGTAAAACACGTTTTTCACCACGGTTAATTTCTTTAACAACACCGGCAGCTTGAGCTGTGAATTTAACGCCTGGATTCTTTTTATCACTAAAAATCACCTGACCTTTTTTAACGCGATCACCCACTTTTACAAACATGGTTGGACGCATACCCACAAACTCTTCACCTAATGTTGCGACGGTTTTGATGGACGGACCATCATGGATTACCTGCTGAGGAGCACCTTTAACAGGAACATCTAAGCCTTTTTTTATTGTAATCATAAACACTTGCACTACTTTTGATGGGAGTATTAAAATCGCACACTTTTCAACAATTAAAACCAAATAAACATTTACGTTTTAAAAACCTGTAAGCGATTGATTTCAGTGTATTTCAGTAGAGAACAAATTCTTTCTTTCAAAAGAAAAAGACCCACTGGCTCTAAGTTAAATTTTTCTGGCGCGAATTCTAGCACAAAATGCCCTTTTTATTCTACGGTCATACGAAACTTTTCATTACAATTTAGACTATAGTTGCATGTTTCGGCTGAAAAACAGCCAAAAGTACAATTTCACTTTTTAGTGCTACATGATATCTCTCTGTTTAATTAAGGAAATTCAACTAAGCTCTTCGAAGTTAAAATGGAATTTTAGATAGTCGACATTGACTGCCTGAAAGTGAAATTTTGTCTTTTTTCCTTGATAAAGCAAATTTGATTTGTACGTTTTTTGCACTACACTCTGTTCACTGAGTAAATTAAGGAGCGTAATATGTCACTCTATGAGCGATTAGGTGCAAGTGAAGGCATTAAAACCATCGTCAATGACATTGTTGACAACCATTTAACCAATGCGGCAGTTGCCCCTCGTTTTCAAAATATGAAAATGACACCAGATGAATTAAAGCATGCTGCAACCATGTTTTTTATTGCTGGAACTGGTGGTCCAAATGATTATCAAGGGCAAGATATGCTAGCAGCTCACAAAGGCATGAATATTTCTGCATTAGAGTTTATGGCAGTACTCGATGATGCGCTTTCAGCATTAGTTAAAAATAATGTTGGTCAACGCGAGCAAGAAGAAGTGTTATTTATCCTTTATAGTATGAGAGCAGAAATCATCTTAGTATAATCAACAATGGCACTAAATAAAAAAGGTGAACCCATTAACTGAGTTCACCTTTATTTTATTCGCAATTAGCAATTAGCAACGATTATAAATTGTTAATCTCAACGACTGGGCTAACGTCAGCATCATAATCAACACCATCAACACCAAAGCCAAACAATTTTAAAAACTCATTGTGATAACCAACATAATCAGTCATCTCATCAATGGTCTCTGTATCAACGCTATTCCAGATATCAGTAACACGTTGTTGAACACTGTCCTCTAGCTCTTTATAGTTTTGACGGAAACGTCCTTGATCATCTAAACGTGGCGTTTCGCTGTAAATATTTTCTTTAAATAAATTAGCAATTTGCTCAATACAACCTTCATAAGTACCGTCAGCTTTCATCACTTTAAACATAGCTGAAATATAAAGCGGCATAATTGGAATGGCAGAGCTTGCTTGTGTTACTACCGCATTAAGTGAAGTTACTCGCGCTTGGCCATTGATACTCGCTGTTGCAGCGTTAATGGCAGAAGCCGCTCTATCTAAATCTTCTTTCGCTTTACCAATAGTCGCTTTACCATAAATTGGCCATGTTAACTCTTTACCAATATAGGTATAAGCAACGGTTTTAACACCTTCAGCCAAGACATCAGCTTCTTTAAGTGCGTTTAGCCATAATTCCCAATCAGCACCACCCATGACATCAATTGTGCCTTGAATTTCAGCGTCATTAGCTGCTTCAACTGACACTGAGTCGATAATGCGTTTCGAGGTATTTAAGTTTTTAGTAGTAACACTTTCACCGATAGGTTTAAGTGTTGACGAATATACTTCGCCGGTATCAGGATCGGTTCTGCGGGGTGAGGCTAATGAATAAATCACTAAATCAATTTTACCCATATCCGCTTTAATAGTTTCAATCGCTTGTGCTTTAATCTCATGAGAAAAGGCATCACCATTAATGTTTTTTGAATAAATGCCTGCATTATCAGCGGCTTTTTGAAAAGCCGCGGTATTGTACCAACCCGCAGACGCGGTTTTCTTTTCTGTTGGTGGCTTTTCAAAGAAAATGCCTAAAGTACTAGCATTATGACCAAATGCAGCGGTAATACGTGACGCCAAACCATAACCCGTAGAAGCACCAATAACTAAAACATTTTTAGGGCCATTGTCGCTAGACGCTTGATCTTTAACATAAGCTATTTGTTCGTTAACGTGAGCTTCACAACCTGCTGGATGTGCATTAGTACAAATAAAACCACGAATTTTTGGCTTGATTACCATAAGAAAACCTTTTTAGATTGTTTATACCAAGTGAATTAATTGGCATCATAAGAGTATAAATTTTCGCTATTGTACCTTGCTATTAAATTAAAGAGGTACGAGCAGTTAAAAACTTGCTGTGCGAGTGTAGGTAAAAAAAGTACCGCTCGCAATAGCAGTACTTTTATATCGTTATATTATTTTAACTATGAATTATTTTCCACCACCTAAACAGTTAGGCGATAGCGGCATATTATCAGCATAATAATCATGCCATTCCTTTTCCGTATAAGTATGTAATGCTAAGGCATGGATTTTATCTGCTAACTCTTCTGACAATACTGAGTTAACTGCCCGGTGACGCTTAATCAAGCGTTCATCTTCAAAGTCTTTAGAAACAATAGTCACTTTAAAGTGTGACTCGCTTCCCGGTGGTACATTATGGTTATTGCTTTCATTGACAACGTCTAAATGCAATGGTGAAAAGGCGGATAGTAATTTTTCTTCAATAGTGGCGGCAATAGTCATTATCTTTCTCGTAAACGTGGGAGACACTGGTAATTTTAGCTAATCTAACCCCATATGCCATACAAAAAGGCGACTATCGAGTAATTATCAGTTAACTTAATGGTGTAATTAGGGTTTTATTTTAATAAATTTTCTTAACACCAAGCAACAAAAATTAACGCTATGCAAAAGTAAATATGTCACAATAACGCATCTTTATTTATAATGTGTAAATCATCAAAACCATGCTAAGCCCCTTCTTTGTTAATGACCAACAATTAACACTTGTCCGTTTTCCAGTAGCTCAGGTTAATCGTAGCTTGCAAGCATGGGATGCTGCCGATGAGTATTTACTGAACTATACTCACCAAGAGCAACTCATTACAGATAATGCTCGAGTTGTCATTTTTAACGATGCCTTTGGCGCAGTGACCACACACTTTTGTAGTGAGGCATTGATACAGAAAAATCTCGATGTTTATTGTGTTAATGACTCTTACATTAGCCAGCAGGGTATTGCTTATAATATTAAACACAACCAACTTAATCACGAGCACATCACTCAACTCACGTGTTTGGACTCGCTACCAAGCAATATAGATATCATTTTGTTCAAAATCCCCAAGAGTAAGTCACTACTCATCGAACAGTTAATACAAATCAAAAATAATGCAGGGCAAGATACCGTTTTTATTGCGGCTGATAGAGCAAAAGAGATCCACAGCTCAACGTTAAAGTTATTTGAAAAATATTTAGGTACAACCAAAACATCACTAGCCGTTAAAAAAGCTCGACTAGTTTTTTGTCAGCTTGATCAAGTGCAAGCGCATAAATCCCCTTTTCCAACGCTATGGTCTCTCCCTAATGCCACTTTAGGTTGCGATTTTTCTATTAGTAATCACGCCAATGTTTATTCACGAGAAAAATTAGATATCGGCGCTCGATACTTTATTGAAAATTTACCAAGCGTAGCGGCAAATAGCCAAGTGATTGATTTAGGCTGTGGTAATGGTGTTATTGGCTTAACAGTACTTGCCAGTCAACCCAGTGCGAAAATACAATTTTTTGATGAATCTCATATGGCTATTAGCTCAGCAGAGATAAATATTAACAATAACCTTCCCGACTTAGCGTCACAGTGTCAGTTTCACCTAAATGACTGTTTAACGGATGTAGCAAGTAACAGTGTTGACTTAATCTTATGCAACCCCCCATTTCATCAAAATACCGCAACAACAGATCATATTGCCTGGCAAATGTTTAAAGATAGCCATAGGGTGTTGAAAAAAGGAGGAGAATTACGCATTATTGGCAATCGTCAATTGGCCTATCACATAAAGTTAAAACGGATCTTTGGTAATGAAAGGCTCATTGCCAGTAATGAAAAGTTTGTTACGCAATCAGCCATCAAGCGTTAATACTTTTGTTCAGCCTTTGACCTATAAACTATCGAGAACTAAAAAAATGCCCCTAATAAAAATGAAATTTCTAGTCACTCTAGCCCTTGCCCTTTTAGTAAGTGCGTGCGCTACTATGCCAAGCCATTTAATTGTGGCTCCAGATGTCCTTGTTACCCCACATCTGCAATATAATGATAAACAGACTCAACTAGAAGTTATCGATATGCGTACAGCAAACCATATCGTACAAATATTGCAAGAAGGTGAAGCGGCCACCTTAATTTCAGCGCAAGAGCGCCTTGAAAAAATCATCACGCAAACATTAACTGAGCAATGGCAAAAGCAAGGATTAACCGTTATTCCATTAGCGACAAACACCATAAGCATCACAATTGAGAAGGCCGTGATCAGCGTTACCCAACAAGCAGTGAATTATCAATCGCAAACTGAAATAGTGTTGAAAGTATCAGTAAATAACGGTCAGCAAACACTCACAAGCACGTTTAAAAACAGAGGTAATTCAAAAGGGCCATTGCAAGCTGACATTGCGGTACTTGAGCGAAACTTTAATCGACGACTAGCAAGTTTAATTACGCAAATTTTAGCCAATGAAAAAATTAACAACTTTATTAAATAAAAAGCCCAACCAAAGAGCATAAATTAATGAATATTATTTCCAAACTTGTTGCAAGCTTAATACTGTTAAGCTTATTGCTCACGTCATATCAAAGCTCGGCTCAAAATGTAGCGATAGATCCGACTAATATATTCCCAAAAGTTAAACTAGAAACGTCTATGGGCATTATTGTTGTTGAACTTGATCGGGTAAAAGCGCCTATCACGGTCGATAACTTTTTAATGTATGTAGTCACGGGCGAATATGACAACACTGTTTTTCACCGTATTGTCACCGACTTTATTGTGCAAGGTGGTGGTTATGATGCCGATTATTCTGCAAAAAAACTCAATAAAGATATTGTCAATGAATCAGGCAATGGTCTTAAAAATGAAATGGGCACTATTGCTATGGCTAAAGAGAGTCGACCTCATACTGCCAATCGACAGTTCTTTTTCAATATAAATGACAACAGTAATTTAGATCCGGGTCGCCATTGGGGCTATGCAGTCTTTGGCGCTATTGTTGAAGGTGAAGACGTTTTAGAAGCGATGGCCAAAGTTAAAACAGATTATAATGACGCTCTAGGCTGGGAAGATGTACCTATTGAGCCTGTAATGCTAATTAAAGCGACTCTTTTGCCTGCTGAATAATCACATCAACTTTCGCACAGCTAAATATTGACTAAAAAGTTACGAATTTAATCGTAACAAATACATTAACTTAAAATTAGTTGTGCTCTTTTAGCCTTTTATTACAAAAAAATTACGCTTTTTTTTTGACAAACACGCTATTGTCACCGATAAATAAGGTATACGCTAATCGTTGTAGCATGTAGTTTTTAGTTTTAATTTTTGTTAAAAATATTATCAAAGCATTTGCCTAAACAAAATAAAATAAGAAATTCTCACCTAGCTAACCGGTTCATTATTAAATAGAAATACTTTTAGGACACCTATATGTGTCTTAAGGATAAGCCATGATAATTGAGCAGTTTATCAATGATAAAATTGTACAAATCACCAACTACACTGGTGCTGTTATCGATCAAACACTACATTATACTGAGTTAGATAATTTCATTCTTGATACCATGGAAGAATGGGCATCATTAAACGTAACCGATGAAACACCAAGCAATGCCCAAGAGCGTGTTTTTTGGCATTTAATACATGAAGTCAGCTTGCATGGTGCACAGGCTTTGCATCAAGATTTATTTTTCAAAAGTGAGATGAACACCTGCCTTGATTTTTTTAATGGCATTGGTAGCTACCCAATTGATTGCATTGGCTGGCGTCCAATTGCTTAGAACCTATTATTATCTTTAAAACTATTTAGTTGGGTTTCATCATCAGCTTTGCTAATCTAGTACTTTCCCTATTTCAGTACCCGTTTTAATGTCTTCAAGCCACTCTATCAAGCACACGTTAAGTTATTTTAAAAATCCTCGCTTACTCAGTATATTTTGCTTTGGCATAGCCAGTGGTTTTCCTTGGGTAATGATTGGCTCAGCCATGAGTGGCTGGTTAAAAGATGAAGGGCTAAGCCGTTCTAGCATAGGGTTATTCGGTTTAATTTTTGTTGCTTATAGTATTAATTTTTTATGGTCACCTTTAGTCGACAGGCTTAAAATTCCTCTGCTAACAACTTGGTTAGGCCAACGAAGAAGTTGGATATTTAGTGCACAATGTTTAGTGCTCCTAAGTGCTTTGCAACTAAGTCAACTTGATGCCAGTAGCCAGCTCAATTTGATGGCCTTATTTGGCTTATTTATCGCAATTACAGGTGCTACCCAAGACATTGCAATTGATGCCTATAGAATTGATATCCTAGCAGATCAAGACAGCAACGCTATGGCGGCAGGCTCAGCAATGGCAACGGCTGGTTGGTGGACGGGTTACGCAGGCCTTGGCAGTATCCCGTTTATTTTAGTAGACCAGCCCAATTGGCATTGGCCACAAGTGTATTTAGTGTTAGCAGCCATAATGAGCGTGTTAATGCTAACAGCAATTATCGTTACTGAGCCGAAGAGTCAGCGAGAACAAGCGCATAAATTAATAGAACAAAACTATTTACAAGCCTTGGTACAACAAGGCAATAAGCCTTTGCTCATTTTACTCATACTACCGTTAATCATAGGTACTATCTTTTACGCAAATATCGGCTACCCAGCTTGGCCAGAGCATATTATAGGCAAAGACTACCGTTTTACTGCTATATCTTTATTCATTTTAACCCTGCTGATTATTTTTACCCGTCAGCTCGCACAGTTAAATAATAGCCAGCACTTAACGGGTACTAATATCTCGGTTGACAACATCTCGGTTGACAACATCGCGATAGCAACAAACAAATTGAGTTATCGCGTAACAGCTTGGCTATTAAGCACTATGGTTGCCCCCATACAAGAATTTTTTCAGCGTAATGGCACCCGCTTAGCACTCTCCATTTTATTGTTCATCTTTTTATTCAAACTGGGCGAAGCGTATTTAGGAAGAATGTCGATTGTTTTTTATCGTGAAGTAGGCTTTTCAAATTCTGATATTGCTTATTATTCTAAAATGATCAATTGGGCTGTAACCATAGTTTTCTCATTAATAGGCAGTGTATTTACCATTAGGTATGGCATTTTAAAAGGGCTATTCATCGGTGGCATTGCTATGGCAAGTAGTAACCTGTTATTCGCTTTAATGGCTTTAGTCGGTCCAGATAAAACCTTATTTGCTTTTACCGTTTTTGTTGATGGCTTTACTTCAGCCTGGGGCTCTGTTGCATTTGTTGCACTACTTTCAGTGTTATGTAATAAAAGTTTTACTGCAAGTCAGTATGCCTTGATGGCATCGCTAGGCACCTTTGGTCGCGTGATGCTAGGCTCGTATTCTGGCATTATGGTAGATTGGCTTGATGGTAACTGGGTACTGTTTTTCATCTTGACCGCCCTAATGGTAGTACCTAGTTTGCTATTTTTATACGCGATAAGAAAACCATTAACGGCATTAATTGAAAAAAATTAGCATTAAACTCAGACAAGTCTTACAAATTAATCTATGATAAAAAGACCAATCACAAAACAAGTAAGCTTATGATCCGATTGTTCTTTTTATTACCTATACTAATGTGCGCAATTTGGTGGTGGTACCTTAATAGCCATGGTTATAGCTTAAAAGACGGCCTTAAAGGCTTTATTTACATTTTATCTTTTAACGCCGTTATCGTGCTGTTTTTCGTTATGATGCTTTATGTAACACATTAACATTTTACTCTTGTATACCTGCAACAAAAGCTCTCGCAAAACGTTGGGCAGCTTTATCATCCATATTAAAATATAACGATGGCTCAATTAACTCTGCTTCCATTAGCGCGAATTGCTCATCATTTTCTAAATTTGACGTTCTCACGTAATCAAGGCGCGCATACAAAGGCGTTTCTTCTACTTCATGGGCAATGGCTAATAAAGTAGCTTGTGCTTGGGTAAGTAACCTTGACTCAGGCGAAATTGTCTGTAGACGACCACCGTGTTCTTCTTGCACTCTAAAATCATCTTGCTTAGGTGTTTTCAAAATAGCGTGGCTGTATTCACCATTAAAGAAGAATAATGAAAACTCACCTTCTTCTATAACACTACTGATAAATGGCTGCACCATAAAATCACTGTGAGAAAATACCGCATTGAGTTGCGCAATTGAATCTTCTGCTGTTGCTTGTTTAAGCCAAAAAGTATTATCTGCATTGGCACTAATTCTTGGTTTAATCACCAGTTGCTGACAATCAAAATAGTTAAAAAATTCAGCTAAATCTTCAGCAAGAAAATTTGAGCGCCATAACGTAGGGACAATTGAGACTTGTTGCTCTGCTAACGATTGTAAGTATATTTTATCAATATTCCAACGCACCGTTGTTAAGGAGTTTTGTAATACCGCACTTGATTGCTCTATTTGCTCTAACACTGAAATAAATGCAGTAGCGTCATCTTGATAATCCCAAGGGCTGCGAATGATCACAGCATCAAATTGCTGCCAATCAACATTTTTTTTGCGCCATGAAACAAGCTGGGTTTGCCAGCCAAGTGCTGCTAGAGGGGCATCAAGTAAATTGTCGTAACATTCAAAGTCACTTAAATTGTCCATGGTTAAAATAGCGCACTGTTTCATCACATCTCCAAAGGGTATACAATATAATGCGCAGCATCTTATCAAACAATCCCACTATAATTAAGCAATAATCCTTGGAATATCACCACGTTTTCGCCATCTCGCACTAAAAATAGTGTTATCTAACCTGAACTCGGTTTAAGATATTTTTAACTAACTGAAATACATAAATTAAATTTCAACAATATCTTTAGTTAGAGAGTAATTTATTAAGCCGAGCTCAGCTTATCGATGTAAACCATCCAAGTCATGACCGTGATGGTTTACATGGCACTTACTCATCGACGGGTAAAAACGCCATGAATATCATCTTTGATCAAATACAAAGCGGGAATTAAAAACAAAGTGATCACGGTCGCAAACACAATACCAAATCCTAATGATATTGCCATAGGGATAATAAATTGAGCCTGTAAACTTTGCTCAAAATAGAGCGGAAAGATACCGAAAAAGGTCGTTAAGGATGTTAATAGGATCGCCCTAAAACGTGCCGTGCCAGCACCAATGACCACATCCATCATGCGTTGCCCTGTTGCTTTAGCCTTATTAATAAAATCCACCATGATCAACGAATCATTCACCACCACGCCCGTTAAGGCAATAAAACCATAGATAGACATCATATTAATGGTTTTCCCCATCAACCAGTGCCCAAATATAGCGCCGATAATACCAAAAGGGATCACTGACATGATGACTAATGGCTGTGCGTAAGATTTAGTCGGAATGGCGATCAAACCATAAATTAAAAATAACGCACCAATTGCCGCTAAGCCCAGTTGATTTAAAAAGTCTGCTTGCTCTTTACTTGCGCCTTCAACCCCATATTTAACGGTAGGATAGTTGGCTAAAACTTCAGGTATACTGACCTCATTCATTTCACTGATAACTTTTCTTGATTCTACTTTTTGAGCATCAATATCAGCTGAAATAGTAATAGAGCGTTTTTGATTTACCCGGGTAATGGTCGAAAACCCCTGCCCGATACTTATATCTGCCACCTGATAAAAGGGAACTTGATCACCATTGGGTGTGCGGATCCACATATCTTCCAAATCACTCACCGACACGCGATTCTCTTTAGGGTAACGCACCATAACTTTTAACTCATCTCTACCACGTTGAATACGTTGAGCTTCTTCACCATAAAAAGCTTGGCGCACCTGTTTGGCTAAATCTGCAAGCGCTAACCCTAATACTTCTGCTTCAGGTTTAATACTTAATTGAATTTCTTGACTACCACGACTAAACGAATTTCGAATATCATAAACACCATCATAAGCGCTAAGCTTGCTTTGAATATCTTGGGCGGCAGACTCTAGCGCAACATAATCTTTTCCGGTTAACTGAAACTCAATGGCAGCGCCACCACCGGCATTAGCGCCAGCAAAAAAGCGTAGTTCTTTAGTGCCCGGAATTTCACCTATTTCATCACGCCAAAGTTTCTCTATTTCATAAGCATCCAATTCACGCTGCTCCGGCTTAACAAGCTCTAATAGAAATGTTGCACTGGTATTGCCATTGGTAAACACCATGGAGTGTTTTATAAACTCAAGCCCTTGATGGGGATTATTTTTAGCAATCGTTTTAGCGGCATTTTGTATACGTTCAATAACTTTGTTGCGTTCACTCACGGCGCTGCCATCCACCATAGTTAAATTGCCTTGAATAAAGTCACTCGGCACAGACGGAAAGACTTCTAATTTAACAAAGCCGCCAATCAATAAACCAACGGAAAGTATCAAAATAGCAATAAAGCTCGCCATAGTGTTATACCTAGCGGTTAAGGCTTTTTCTAACCAAGGTTTATAGCGGTTATAGATAAAATTATCTAAGCCCTCTTTAAACTTAATTTGCTGCTTTTCAAGCCAATTACTATTTTCTGGCGTCAGATGGATATATTTCATATGCACCAAATGGGCAGGTAAAATCCACTTAGATTCAATTAAAGAAAACATCAAACAGAAAGAAACGACTAAAGCGATAGCCCGAAAAAATGCGGCAAAAGTCGCATCTATCATCAACAATGGAGCAAAGGCGGCAATTGTGGTTAACACCCCAAACGTTGCAGGCATAGCAACACGCATGGTGCCATTAATGATATTTTCAGTGGAATGCCCATAGCGTTGAATTTCAGCATAAGCGCTTTCACCAATAACAATGGCGTCGTCAACCACAATCCCCAGCACCATGATAAAGGCAAATAAACTGATAAGATTGATTGAAACTGACCATTCACCAAACAAAGGCATCATGATAAAGGCGCCAAAAAAACTAATAGGAATCCCTAGCATGACCCAAAATGCTATTCTGATACGTAAAAACAGCGTTAAGACAATAAACACTAATAAGGATCCCATCAGCAAGTTAGAGATCATCATATCTAAGCGCGCATTTAAATAGTATGAGGAGTCTCCCCAAACAGTGAGCTTAGCACCTTCGGGTAGGTTGGGATTTTTCTCTGCAACATAGGCTTTTATCTCTCTTGCAATATCCAAATCATTTTGATCTCCCGTTGATTGCACCATAATGCTAGAAGTGTGCTCACCATTAAATAAGGCAAAATCTTCTTGCTCAACAAAACCATCTTTTACTGTCGCAATATCGCTCAGCACTAACCGCGTACCATTATTGTCTGTGCGTAGTACTAATTTAGAGAATTCATCCCCCGTGTACGCCTGCCCTGTAGTGCGTAATAAAATATCGCCACCTTGAGTTTTAATCGTACCACCGGGTAAATCAATCGATGAGCGCTTGATTGCTTGGGCCACATCATCAAAGGTTAACTGGTACTTTTGCAGTTTTTCTTCCGCTAATTCAATTGAGATTTCATAATCACGGCTACCAACAATCTCGGCAATATTAACGCTCGGTAAGGATATAATTTCATCTCGAATATCTTGTGCCATCACCTGTCTTGAGCGTCTGTCCATCGAGCCACTCACTGATAACCACATCACTTGTGATTTAAATTCTTGTTTAGCAATAATGGGCTTTTCTGTTTGTTCAGGAAAAGTTGTGATGGCATCCACTTGCATTTGCACTTCATCAAGCTTTTCTGACATTGAATAACCAGACTGCAACTCTATGGTAACGATACCCACGCCTTCAAGTGCTCGTGAAGTGATTTTTTTAATGCCTTCAATATCTTCTAATGATTCTTCAACTTTAAGGATCACCCCCAGCTCAACTTCTTCAGGAGCAGCACCTAAATGAGGCACAGTGACTTGAATACTATTAACGTTAAATTCTGGAAAGGTTTTTTTATTTAGGTTTTGATAAGAATAAAAGCCTGCTGTTAGAATGAAAATCATCAATAAATTAGCAGCAACACTATTGTGTGCAAACCAAGCAATTATACCTGTATGCTTAGTCGTTGTTGGTTTTCCAGCGTCTTGATTTGTACTGAAATCACTCATAAGCTATCACGCTCTGTTGATGTTTCACTTTCTGCGACTAACGACTCTTCAGTTGCAGCTTCTTGCTGCTTTTCTTGCTCACCGTCAACACGCAATAACATGTTCGCAATAGGCGTTGCTAACTTAGTTAAAATAAGCCGCTTATCCTCAGAAAACTCATCTCTCGTATAAGCGTAATCGGCATCCGATCTCAATATATTGATTTGTTCAATCGACAAACGGTTCTCATCGTCTATTAAATGGATGGTATTGCCAGAATATACTGCACCTAAGGGAATAGCGGTCACGTTGGCAAGTTGCTTGCCTTTAGCTTTCGCATTCACAAACGTGCCCATGCGTATCTCTTCATGCTCACTATTGGCTAAAACACCGTATGGATCGTCAATCTGCGCAACCACATAATGTACTCGATTCGCACTATCAACAACGCCTTCATAGCGCGTTACCTTCGCTGTCCAAGCATGTCTTTCGCCTTCAAGTTGGTAAAAAAGATCTACATGAATATTGAGTTTATCGAGTTGATGGATCCGAGATAGATTTAAAAAAGCGACATCGCGTTGTTTAATTGGCAACCTCACCTCGGCATAATCAATAGCAAAGGTATTTGCTAACGCACTTCCCATGGTGATGTATTGGCCTAAATCAGCTTGTTTACCCGTTAACATTGCATCATAAGGAGCGATAATTTTAGTGCGGGCTAATTTCACTTTAGCTTCACGTAAGTCAGCTTGTGCCGCTAGCACACTTGCTTCCGCTTTTTTAAGCTGTGGCAGCCGTAATGCAAAAACAGGCGCATGATCTACAGGCTTTCCAGTTAGGCGCCATTCATCTTCCGCTTGTTTACTGCGCGCTTGCTCTTCCACTAACAATGCTTGTGCCGATTCAAGTTGCGCTTGCGCTCTTAACAAGGCAACTTGATAGGTTATATCATCAATGGTGAGTAATACTTCACCTTTTTTAAAAAAGCCGCCCACATGAAATTTCTCTGATACATGGGTGACCACGCCAGAAACTTCTGAAATTAACGTAGTTTTAGTGCGAGGCTCAACACTGCCTTGGCTGCTGATAGTAAAAATCACATCTTGCGCCTGAAGCGGCATAACATTAACCAGTGGCGCTTTCACTGCGATAGCTTTCTTCGCTGGCTTAGGGGCTAAAATTTGTAATATCACGAGAACAATAATCGCCAAAAAGACGATCGCGAAAGGCATCAGCACATAGCGTAAAGGTACCATGCGTCTATTGTGTTTTTTGTTTGAATTAGTCGATGAAGTTGCTGACATAAGCGCGCTTATAAAGAATAAAACTATGTTATTAATTTAGCGCTTATCAAATGAAATTAATAGGTTAATTTTGTAAATTGTTAGTAAATTTTGCCCAGGATAACAGCAGGGTTCTAAAATCTTCTAAACCACAAGCTGCACACTCATTTTGATCATAGTGAATATGCTCAGCAGTGAGCATTTCTGACAAAGGCTCTGCGCCATTTAAGCTTGCATTAGTTTGAATTTCTACATCGGTGTGGTTAATAGCCACGGAATATTCACTGCCAGTAATAACAACTTCATTTTGTTGCCCAGTTTCTACTTTATCAATGGCGGTTAATAACTGAGTTAACTTACTCGCGTCTCTCCCCAACTCTACTTCTATCCAAGGACCTACCACTTCATGCTCAAGAGAAAAGCGTGCTTTAGCTTCCCCTGTTATTGCATCATGTAAAAATTCATATTCCATAAGCTTGCCACATAATGATTACTGATTAACCTCAGTACTAATTGTAGCAAAAAATACAGCATTTAACGTTCGAAACTCGGAATAAACTACAAGCTATTCATTAACCGATAGTTTAATTTTATTCAGTGTCTTGTAATAGAGTGTTATTGCTTGGTACATCAGCTTTAATAGCCAACAAAACTCGACAAAAAGCATGATTGATAATAACCAGTATATGCTCGGCATCATAATAGTCATCAATAAAACAATACCTGTAAAACAGTGAAAATTAAATAACCATAGGCCGTGCTTTTTTTGCAAGAACTCATGCATATGAGGGATAAACTGCATCGCTGAAAAATGGCTCAGGCAACGTTGTTGCAAGTGGGTATAACTTAAAAAAGGTAATATTTTTAATAGCATACCTTGAATAACAGAAACCAAGTAAAAATAAATAAAAAAAGCAGCGAGTATCAAGGTTTTACTGGTCAATATTTCTTGCGTTAAATAGGCTTCAGGGAAAAAATAAAAGCCATTGAACAACAATAAACTTGTTGCTGCTAATAACCAGTAACGAATAGTGTTATCTGGCACTTTACGCTTTCGTTTAGCGATCACTAAAAACAAACTTATCGCATAAACGCCATGTAATAAAACGATGATATTCAGGGTAATAGCGATATCAACAAACATGCCCAGCAAAATTAAAAATATTATCGCAGGAAGATAACGGCTAATGATTGTAGGAAAGCTTGGCGCAACATGAAACATAGGTATAACTTGAAAGCTTACAGAAATGATAAGTAAGCCGACCCAGCCCACTAGACCCCATATAGCATGACCGTCAGTCAACGCTTTGGTTGACAATTTCTCTACTAAGAATGTGGGCCAACCCCATTCATAAAAACCTGCTTGTGTGCGCGCGAGTAATAAAAGTCCAATAAAAAACACAATAACTAACGCGGTAATAGCAAAACGAAAGCCGATAATGGCATCACCTTGACTGAGCTTTTTCACTAAAACCCAGGCCAAGGCTGCAATATATATCCCCAACCCTAGGCTTAATAACAGAAAACTTATAACTAACAGCCAAGCGTTAGGCCAAAGAAAGTTTGCCATCAAGCTCAAAGTGCCTAAGGTAAAGAGGCCATGACAGCTAGTAGCAATTAGCCGAGGCTTGGCAATCCCAATGCCACCGATAACAGGCAGTAGTTGTAATAATGCTCCCATCATTACCATAGTAATAAACCCTAAAGTAAAACCATGGGTAACTGCTAACGTACTTGGGTGCCACCGGCTTAGCCACATAGCTTCACCAGAAAACAAGATAATACCGGCACAAAGTAACACCAAAATGGGGGCACTGATAAAAAAGCGAAACGGTAAATCTATTGGGGGCAAGGCATTAAAAGATAAGCCAGATATATTCATTCGCTATTTTATTCGCCTAGGTCAAATACAGACTCAAATGCCTGTTGAGCCGTTGAGTGATAGATATAAAGCGTGATGTCATCTTGACTATGCACCACGCAGTGATAAGCAAAACCAGCAGAGTTAAGCTTCTCATAAAGCGGATAAGGTTGTCGTCGATGTTTTACTTGCAGGCATTGCTGTGAAGACAATTGGGCTAAATGCGAAAGGATCAAAGTCATCGGCTCTGGTGGAGCTAACTCACTCACATCAAGCGTTATTATGTCCAATCTAGCGTCCTCCGCATTGATATTATTAATCGGCTTTAAACTGCTCAATAATTTGCTCACCATCACTTAAGTGCTGATCCATCATAGGATAAAGCATCATTTCTTCTTTCATATTATGTTGCTGCATCATAACCATTAAGGTTTCTGATAAACCAAGGTATTCATCCTTATTTTTAGCGGCAAGCGCATTATCCAGATCTTGCACAAGGGCTCGCATTTGTTGATGTTCCATACGCATCACTTGCGTTGGGCCTGATGTCATCCCTGTCGCTTGTTCAAACTCAGGAAATAATTTTCCTTCTTCTTGCTCAAAGTGTTTAGTCAATTCTTGAGCAAAGCATTGCCATTTATCAAGCGCTAATGACCAGTTTTCTTGGGCAACGGCTGCTTCAGCTTCAGAAAAAACATCATCACACTCACGATGTTTAGCGGTCATATATTCAGGGATAGAAGTCATGGAAGATCCTGTATTAAAAATGGCTTACAGCAATCAATTGTTTAATTACTGTTTGAATAGCCATATGTTAACGAATCAACAAATAAATGTTTTGACCTGTGTTAATAAAACAAAAAAGAGACTAATAAGCTAACTTAGCTCAATTTCATTAACGCCTCTTTACTAAACGGCTCTAATTCATCCACTTTATTAGCGCGTATTTTCATTACCCATTGCGGATCAACTAACAACGCACGACCAATAGCAACCAAGTCAAATTCATCATTATTTAACCGCTCAAGTAAACCATCAATGCTAGCCGTGTTTGAGCCTCCTTTTAAATCATCATTACCTTCACCGACAAAATCACTATCTAAACCAACACTACCAACAGTAATAACAGGTTTCCCGGTGATTTTTTTCGTCCAACCGGCAAGGTTTAAGTTTGAGCCGTCAAACTCGGGCAGCCAAAAGCGCCTCGTACTGGCATGAAATACATCGACACCCGCATCACTAAGTAGCGTTAAAAATTCGGTTAACTCTGCTGGCGTGTGGGCAAGTCGTGCCGAATAATCTTGCTGCTTCCACTGTGAAAAACGAAATACAATGGCGAAGTTTTCACCGACAGCCTTGCGCACAGCGGCAATTATTTCAACGGCAAAACGACAACGATTGGCTAAACTACCACCATATTCATCGGTGCGTTCATTAGTGCCTTGCCAGAAGAATTGATCGATTAAATAACCATGGGCGCCATGAAGTTCAATACCATCAAACCCGACTTCTTTCGCGTCTACTGCAGCCTGAGCAAACGAAGCAACCACGTCATCAATATCAGCCTTACTCATAGCAACACCATTTTTAGCGCCCGGCTTATATAAACCCGAGGGGCTATAAGCTGGCACACGCTTATCAGGCTCTATGCCCTCTTTCCTCACTGAGCCTACATGCCATAGCTGAGGAATTATTTTACCACCTACAGCATGTACTTCATCGACAACGTGTTTCCAACCTGCTAATGCTTGCTCACCATAAATGGCAGGCACCCGTTCATAACCATTGGCGGCTTTATGCGAGATATAGGTACCTTCTGTAATGATTAAACCAACGTCACCTTCTGCTCGACGCCGATAATACCCGGCAACATCAGGCGTTGGCACACCGCCGGGTGAAAAAGTACGCGTCATTGGTGCCATAACAGTGCGATTTGCTAAATTTAATGATTTCACATTAAACGATGAAAATAACTTTTCAGTGCTTTGAGTTCCAGTATTGTTTGACATATATATTCCTGCTGTTTATCAATTTCTTTCTTTTCTATTTACTCATTAGCCTAAGAGGTAGCCGCCATCAACATTAATACAACTCCCCGTGGTATAACTTGCTGCATCAGAGACTAGATACAAAACAGTGCCAGCCATTTCATCAGGCATAGCAACGCGATTCATCGGCACATGCGCTAGTGCTTGTTTTAAAATGGCGGGATTATTCACTAGGGTAGATGCGAATTTAGTATCCGTTGCCCCCGGCAATAACGCATTAACCCGAATATTGAACTGAGCACACTCTTTAGCAAAAGCGTGTGTCATGGAAATAACCGCAGCTTTTGTGATCGAATAAATCCCCTGCATGTCACCGGGAATAACGCCGTTAACCGAGGCAACATTAACAATTGCACCGCCAGCACTTTTTTTCATTAATTTAGCCCCCGTACTCGACATAAAGAAATAGCCGCGAATATTAACATCAACAGTCTTTTCAAAAGCATCTTGTGGGGTATCAAGTATGTGACCAAAGTACGGGTTAGCGGCAGCATTGTTTACTAAAATATCAAGCTTGCCATGTTCCGCTTCAATGCTATTAAACAACGACTCTATTTGCGCCATATCACCAATGTGACACGCAATAGCCTGCGCACTGCCACCACGAGAAATAATATCATCGACTACTTGTTGGCAACCTTCAATTTTACGACTGGAGACAATAACGTGAGCACCACTTTGCGCTAACAACTTAGCAATACTTTCGCCAATACCTCGACTAGCACCCGTGACTAATGCGACTTTTCCTGATAAATCAAACAATGATGTTACATTCATGTTTTTCTCCCTATTAATTTCACTAGAAATAACTAAGCCACTCTTGGCCTGATAATTCTAAATGACTGTAATTATTTAAATAATTCAAACGACAACCGTCTTTGGTCGCAATGATTTTACTCACACCACTATTGACTAGTTGTTGACTAAGTTGCAATGATTCTTGAGCGCCCAATTGTAGAATATGCCCTACAATCACACCAATAACGCCACCCGAGGTAAAAATCATCAACTCATTTTTACCAGATAACTTGCCACTTGCTGATTTATTGCTCACTTGCATCACAACCTCGTGCAAACTAGTGATGCATCGTTGTTGGAACTGCAGCCAAGACTCTTGATAGTCATCATAATCGCCGGTTACCCAACGCTTCATGGCTTGAAAAAACTCTTGTTGAACAAGGCGATTTATTTGATTTTTTCCGTGACTGTTGGTTAGGCTGCTCTGCTGGTCTTGTTGTATAACACTGTCACGCATAGCTTGAAAGCTTCGCCAATTTTCATTGTAGCGAGTTAGAATATCGACATGATCTAACTCATTAAAACCCGCATGGGTGATCACGCCGCCTTTAGGCCGAGTTAAGCTAGCACTTTGCGTTAGTGCTCGTTTTGATTCTTGCCCTAGCAAACCATTAAAAAAATGCTCTGCGGTTTGCTCATGGCGTAATAAACTCCCCGAATAATATTGAACAAGGTCACTAGAGTCAGCTTTATGCCTTGCTAATGTCTGCCAATACTCCCCCAACATTTTGGCTTGCGCTATTCCTTTCGTTGAAAGCTTGTCATAATCTTGCTCTGCAAAAGAGGCTTGCCCGTGGCGTATTAAATAAATAGTGGTCATATTAATTGCCTACTTGCTGCGTATGATGAGCGATCAACGCCAAGCAGCGTTGCTCTAAATATTTCCCGACAGTAACAAAATCAGCAAAACGCGCATCTTTAGTTTGACCATGGAAATAACGATAATAAAGTTGCTGGACAATAGCCGCTAAACGGAACAAGCCATAGATTTGGTAAAAGTCAAACCGCTGACAACTAATACCTGTTTTTTCAAGATAATAGTCAACTACTTCGCTACGCGTTAGCATACCTTCAAGGTGTGTTGGCTGGCGGCGTAGTGCTTGAAAAAACGCATCATCATCCGCTTGAACCCAATAGGCAAGACTGTTGCCTAAATCCATCAGTGGATCGCCTAAGGTTGCCATTTCCCAATCAAGTACACCAATCACTTCCAGCGGATTGTCACGGTTAAGCACGACATTATCAAAACGAAAATCATTGTGAATAATACACGTAGCTATATCATCAGGCATGTACTCATTTAGCCATAACATCACTTGATTAAAACTCACCGCATCAGGGGTGATTGCTTGCTGGTAGCGTTTACTCCAACTTTCTATTTGGCGTTTTACATAACCTGCGCCTTTACCTAAGTCGCTAAGGCCGGCTTTTTTATAATCCACCTGATGTAAAGCAATAAGCTTATCAATAACATTGGTGCATAACTGCCGGGTTTGTACCTTATTAAGCGTTAGCTCTTTTGGTAAATTTTTTCGTGGAATAATACCGATGACACGTTCCATCAAGTAAAAATCACACCCCATGATTTCTTGCTGTCGCTGTTCACTCTCTTCATGTAACGCGAAAATAGCCGGAATGTCACCATAAACAGGTTTTAATGCCTGCATAATTCTCGCTTCACGCACCATGTTATGAGCCGATTTTGCCAGCTTGCCAAAGGGTGGTCTGCGCAAAATAAACTCACGGTTTTCATAACCAATTAAGTAGGTTAAATTCGAAGCGCCGTCAGGGAACTGCTTGATAATAATCTCACCCTGTAAATCAGAAAACTGCTTTTTAAGGTAGCTATCTAAAGCAGCGCTATCTAACGCTTCGCCTGCTCTTATTTCTTTTGGTGTATCAATTAACGACATAGTTATTCTCGAATACTAATGATGAAATTTATGAGGCAAACAACTTAGCCATTTGCTTTTTCATTACCCGCGCAAAAACAAAAGGCAGATACCGTTTTAGCAGCCACAATTTGCGCTCAGGTTTATGACTAAGCACCCAAAATTCACCCTTTTGTTGGCAGTTATAAATATCTTGGGCAACATCCTCAGCGCTGACTTTCGAATGTTCCATGACTTGAGTAATACGTTGGGTAACACCTGTGACGGTCGACTTCATTGATTCAGTTAAATTGGTTTTAAAAAAAGCTGGGCAAACAACACTCACACCAATATTGTACTTTTCTAATTCAAATTTCAGCGTTTCAGAAATAGAAATAACGCCTGCCTTAGAAGCGTTATAACTGCTCATTTGTGGCGCGTTCATTAGCCCTGCTGCTGAGGCGATATTAATAAAATAGCCAGAGTGTTGCTGCTTAAACAAAGCAGTAAACACTTTACAGCCGCGGGCAACACCTAATAAGTTAATATTAATCACCCAGTCCCAATCCGTCATAGAAACATCTTCAATGGAACCAGCGGTGCCAGCAACACCAGCATTATTAACGACAATATCAACACCGCCCCATAAGTCGATTAAGGCTTGCTTGGCTTTTTCTAAGTCGCTAAGTTGAGTAATATCACAATGAAGATAATGCGCCTGAATGCCCAAAGATGACAGCTCTGCTAGTACTGATAAACCGCGTTCTTCATTAACATCACCAATACAAACCTTATAGCCCTGCTTGGCGTAGTTAAGAGCAATCGCCTTACCTAAACCGCTTGCACCACCAGTAATAAAAATGCGTTTTTGTTTTGCACCTGCCATGTCGCATTCAGGCATATTTTTTCAACTCCAATTTAGCAATCAAGGCGCGATGCACTTCATCTGGGCCATCAGCAAGTCGTAACATTCGCGCAGCTGCAAACAGCATGGTTAATGGAAAATCATCACTCAAGCCAGCACCACCGTGAATTTGAATAGCTTGATCGGCTATGGTTTGTAAAATATTTGGCGCTACCACTTTTATCTGCGATACCGCGCTCATGGCTCCTTTAATACCTTGGGTGTCAATCGTCCACGCGGCTTTCATAGTCAACAGTCTTGCTTGTTCAATTGCCATACGCGCATTGGCGATAATATCTTTGTTACCACCTAATTCTATCAATGGTTTACCAAATGCTGACCGTGATAAACCACGGGTGATCAATAACTCTAACGCTCGCTCTGCCGCACCTATGGTACGCATAGCATGATGAATTCGACCTGGACCTAAGCGCCCTTGCGCGATTTCAAAGCCTCGACCAGCTCCAGCAATAATGGCACTTTTGGGCAAGCGAACATTGGTAAAGCTCACTTCACCATGACCATAAGGCTCATGTAACTCACCAAAAACAGGCAGTAAACGCTCAACTTTCACGCCGGGCGCATTTTTAGGCACAATCACCATAGAGTGTTGTTGATGTTTTGGTGCATCGGGGTAACTTAACCCCATAAAAATGATCATTTCACACTGGGGATGACCTATGCCTGTGCTCCACCATTTTCGGCCATTGAGTACCACTTCATCTCCTTCAACAATCGCTGTGGCCGCCATATTAGTGGCATCACTTGACGCAACGTCAGGCTCAGTCATACAAAAAGCGGAACGAATTTCGCCACTGAGTAATTTGGGTAACCACTGCGCTTTTTGCTCCGCTGATCCGTAATGAATCAACACTTCCATATTGCCGGTATCTGGGGCATTGCAATTGAAGATTTCTGGTGCAATAAAGCTACGCCCCATCTGCTCAGCTAACGGTGCATATTCTTCATTCGTTAAGCCAACGCCGTATGGCTCAACAGGCATAAATAAATTCCATAGCCCTTGCGCTTTTGCCTTGGCTTTAAGCGTTTCAATAATAGGCAACACATGACAGTTTCCCGCTTGCTGTTGTATTTGAGCAAAATAGTCCGCTTCTATTGGCACAATTTCTTGTTCGATAAAATCAGACACACGTGTTAAATAGTCTTGGCAACGTTCAGATAAGCTAAAGTCCATAATATTTTCTTCTTTGCTTGCAAGTTAAAACTCAATTGATAATTCAGTCTAAAACCACCAACAAAATTAAACAAATGAATAGTTTGCATAGCAAGTTATTCATTAAAGTTATAACCTGTTCACTATAAACTTGGCTAGATGAGCTTTATATGAAAATTGATCTCAACCTTTTTACTGTTTTTGATGCTATTTATCGTGAAAGGAATATCACCGCAGCAGCAAAGTCATTAAACTTATCTCAACCCGCGGTGAGCCATGCTCTTGCTCGGTTGCGGGATAACTTTGCTGATCCGTTATTTATTCGTCAAGGCAATAAAATGCAGCCGACGCCTATTGCTAAAAATGTTATAACTGATGTGCAAGAAGCACTAAATCAACTACAGGTAACCCTAGCTCAATCTAAACAATTTGATGCTAAAGACAGTAAAAAACATTGTGCTATTTCACTACATAGCTCTTTAGAAGCTCTTTATCTACCCTCATTAATTAAGCGCTTCGCAGAGCAAGCGCCAAATATGCGTTTAACTTGTACAAGTGTGAGACGCATTGAGTTAGAGCACAAGCTTGCAAGTGGTGATATTGACTTAGCCATGGATGTGTTGCTACCAGTAAACGACAATATAAAGCACACAAGTTTGGCGAATGACGAGCTAGTGGTGGTTGCTGCTAAAAATCATACTTTATTTGAGCAGTCTCTCGATTTAAATCGGTACTTGGCTCACAACCATGTATTAGTTTCTTCACGTTTTTCAGGCCCCGGCCTTGAAGATTTTGAGTTAGGTAGGCTAGGCTTACAACGTAAGGTTGCCTTGCGTTGTCAGCACTTTTTTTCTGCTGGAAGAGTCGTTGCTAACAGTGATATGTTATTAACATTACCAAAATCAACCGCAACACTGTTAAGTCAGGCGTTAAGCGTAAATATCTACCCATTGCCTGTTGAGTTACCCAGTATAGCGATCCATATATACTGGCATGAAAATGTTGATAAAGACCCGGCAAATAGATGGTTAAGAAATAAAGTGTTGATGGCATCAAATTAGCCTGAGCCACTTATAATAAAATAGAAGGATAAAACATGACAATAATGCAAAAGTTTTATTGGCTAGTAGCCACCATAGGGAATATAAGCGCTTTGTTTTTATGGGCTCAGGCCGATATTAGCTTTATCTTTTTTCTCACACTAACCTACACTGTTATTGGTTTTTATGATCTAAATTATAGTTCGCATAGCTTAAATCACCTTTACCCTGTGGTGGCATATCTTCGCTATTTTCTCGAATCTTTTCGTGTTGAAATTCAACAATATTTCATTGCCAACGATACACAAGAAAGACCCTTTAATCGTGAACAACGCAGCTTAGTTTATCAAAGAGCAAAGAACGTTCGCGATACCATTGCTTTTGGTACGCAGAGAAATTTAATCGAGGAAAACTACCTCAGTTTATGGCACTCACTTAATCCTCAAAAAATTCCTGAGCAAGCTAAACGGGTTACTATTGGCGGCAAAGCTTGTCGACAACCCTATCAAGCATCGTATTTAAATATTTCCGCAATGAGTTTTGGCTCGTTAAGTAGCAATGCTATTGAGGCATTAAATTTAGGGGCTAAAAAGGCTGGCTGTTACCATAATACTGGCGAAGGCTCTGCGAGTCCTTATCACCTAAAGCATGGTGGCGATATCGTTTGGCAAATAGGCACAGGGTTATTTGGCTGTCGCGATAAGCAAGGAAACTTCTCTACCGAGCATTTCGTCAAAACAGCAAATTTACCGCAAGTAAAAATGATCGAAATAAAATTATCACAAGGTGCAAAGCCCAGTCATGGTGGCGTACTTCCTAAAGCTAAAATCACCGAAGAAATAGCCCAAATTCGCAATATTTCTATGGACGA
This sequence comes from Colwellia sp., assembly GCA_026196955.1. Taxonomy (GTDB): domain Bacteria; phylum Pseudomonadota; class Gammaproteobacteria; order Enterobacterales; family Alteromonadaceae; genus Colwellia. The sequence continues at coordinate 66,915 of JAPHTO010000043.1, forward strand.
AGATTGCATATCGCCTGC
>JAPHTO010000122.1 GCA_026196955.1 Colwellia sp.
TCTCATGAAAAAAATTAAGCTGTTTCCGGCAGCACTCATCTCAATATTATTAGGTTTTGTTGGTAGCAGTTATGCTGACACAACCTATACTACAGATGCTGATTTCGCTCTCGGCATTCTCAATAGCGTCAATTATGATGCACCTAATAGTAATCAATTACAGTTAAGTGAAACCGGTAGTACCTTCCCATTATTGTGGGCTGCTAATGCGGGTGAAGATTCTGTTTCTAAAATTGATACCGATAATGATTGTGAAATTGCCCGTTATGCGACTTGGCATGTTGCTCCCTTTCATGGTGCATGGACTGGGCCAGCACCATCAAGAACAGCAGTAGATAGTGAAGGTAACGTTTTTGTCGCGAATAGGCAGTTTCCTTCTAATCGCCAAATGAATGTTATGAAAATATTATCTGAGGGCGGCATTGATAGAAATGGCAATGGCATTATTGAAACATCAACAGATGCAAATGGTGATTGTATTATTGATAGAAATGACCCATTAGAGTTTATTCCACCTGTTGATGATAATGGTGACGGTATTCTTCAAACGTCTGAGATAAGAGATGAACGTGTCGTTTGGATTAATCATGTTGGCCCTGCTAACAGTTTAGGACGTTCATTATGTATTGGCACTGATGGTAACCTATGGATGGGGGATTACAATAATCGCACCTATTATAAAGTTCAAGCATCAGATGGCGCGGTTCTCGCGGGACCAATTGCTACAGGAGGTTTAACACCTTATGGCTGTTTAGTTGATAGTGATGGCATTTTATTTAGTGCGTCCTTGTCATCGTCTATGGGGATCCTTGATACCAATACGAATACTTGGCTGGCAACTTTAAATGCAGGAGGAACCGTATACGGTATCGCCTTGGGTAATAATAAGGTGTACATGAGCGGTAACAGTAAATATATCCAATATGATCCAAATGCTGGTGGGGGGGAACCCGATGGTAATCCTGCAACGGGTACTTTTAGTCAACCTGCTGATGTAGGTAACTTTACTCGAGGTATTTCTGTTGATGGTGATGGTGATATTGTGCAAGGACAGTCGCCGATCAAAAAATACAATGATTCGGGTATAACACAATGGTCAACAGTTAACCCTGCAAGTGATACGCGTGGCGTTGTGCCTGATTCAAATAATCATATCTGGGCGGTAAATCGCGGCAGTAACAACACCACTAAATTTAATAAAACAACCGGTAACTTGATGGTAACTGTGCCAATTGGTCGTGAGCCTTATACTTACAGTGATGCGACGGGTTTTGCAGCAACCAATACCACTGACCCATCAGGCATTTGGACAATCATCAATGATGGTGGTGCACCTGGCGCTGAGTGGGATTCTATAGACTGGAACAATGAGCCACAAGGCAATGTACCCGCAGGCGCAAGTATAACTGTTGAAGCGAGAGTCTCTGATACACAAGTGGGCTTGGGACTTGAAACATATTCACCAATAGCTAATGGTGTCATGGGGTTAGGGTTAATGGGACAATTTATTCAAGTAAGGGTTACCTTAAGACCTGGTGATAATGATGTAAGTCCTATCCTGTCAGATTTATCTATTCGTGATCTTGTTGGAAATCCCATTTGTGATGTTGAGCCCGACGGTGATATTGACCGTATGGACTTAAGAACAATTAGTCTAGCACGTGGTCAAGATGCACAGCCTGGTGATCCTAGAGATGCTAATGGTGACGGCACTATTACCCCATCAGATGTCAAAGTATGTATACCACTTTGTACGCTAGCACGCTGTGCGGTACCAGGTCCAAATTAGTTATTTATAAAGGGTAATGATTCAAGGTAGCTTTTTAAACAATAACTTCACTTTATATAGTTAATAGTGGGAGATAGTTTATGAAAAAAATATTATTTATAGCCAGCTTACTAGTGAGTATTAGTACGTGGGCCACTCCTTTGACAGCACTGCTAAATGGCGGAAGCCTTATTGTAGGTGATAAGTTGTTTGACCAATGGGAAATAATAAATCAAGAATCATCTGATTTTGCCTTTCTCGGTGTCGACACTGACAGCATTGACGTTACAGGACTACCTGATGGTGGCTTAGATCCAGGCCCAGGCTTGCATTTTGAA
>JAPHTO010000162.1 GCA_026196955.1 Colwellia sp.
GTAGCTTTACAAAAAATCCTTACTCAACTACCTGAAAATTTCCCTATTCCCATCATTATGATCCAGCATATGCCGGCAACTTTTACTCAGGCATTCGCTAATCGCTTAAATTCTTTATGCAAGATTTCTATTAAAGAAGCGAGTAATGGTGATGTACTTAAGCCTGGATGCGCCTATTTGGCACCTGGCGGTCGCCAAATGGTGATTAGTGGTACAGAAAATGCAGCTAAAATTAAAATAATTGATGATATTTCAGCAAAAATAACCTTTAAACCTAGTGTCGATGTAAGTTTTGGCTCTGCGGCTAAAATTTATAATGGTGATGTATTAGGTGTCATTTTAACGGGGATGGGTGCTGATGGTAGAGAGGGATCACGAATGTTGAGGGCTAAAGGTGCGACTATTTGGGCGCAAGATGAACAAACAAGTGTCGTTTATGGAATGCCACAGGCGGTACACGCAGCAGGCATTTCCCAGTTATCACTGCCGCTAGACGATGTTGCTAGTGCTATTTTGAAAGAAATTACTCATGGATAGGCTAAGTATCGCAGGGCTATTCGTTGCAGTCCTCGCTATTTATTTAGGGTTTGTACTTGATGGTGGCTCAGTAGCCACTTTGTTTGAGTTGCCTGCTTTTGTGATTGTTTTTGGTGGCACTATTGGTGCTGTTATGTTGCAGTCATCAAGTCGTCAGTTTTTTCATGCCTTATCCTTATTGAAATGGGTATTTTCTCCACCAAATTATGATATTGAGCAAGGTATTGAAAATATTGTGCTGTGGGCTGAAAAAGCGCGCGAGTCAGGCTACCTTGCATTAGAAGATATAGCTTTAGATGAAGAAGAGCCTTTTACTCAAAAGGGATTAAATCTGCTAGTTGATGGTGTTGAACTTGATAACTTAAGGGTCTCGCTTGAGTTAGATTTAGATATTTATCGTGAACATAACCTACGCTCTGCTAATGTTTTTGAATCCATGGGGGGCTATAGCCCAACGATTGGCATTTTAGGGGCGGTATTAGGGCTTATTCATGCCATGAGTAACTTAACCGAGCCATCACTACTTGGGCAAGGTATTGCCACCGCCTTTATTGCGACAATTTATGGTGTTGGTTTTGCAAATCTTTTTTATATTCCTATAGCAAATAAAATAAGAGCTACTATCCATCAACAAACATTATATCGTGAAATGATTTCAGAAGGATTAAATTCAATTGCTCAAGGTGAAAACCCTCACGCGATAGAAAATAAATTATCTGCTTTTAGGTTAGCGCAGTGAATCGTCTAAGCAAAAGACGTCATAGTGTAGAGCATGATAATGTTCATCGCTGGCTTGTGTCTTATGCAGATTATATGACCTTGTTGTTCGCTTTATTTGTGGTGCTTTATGCTATGGCAATGGTGAATGAAAAGCCCTTTGAAACAATTACTGAGTCGGTAGGACGCGTTTTTCAAGCTAATGATGCACTGCCAAAAAACCGTGGTCACGGTGATGATATCCTTGATGTAAATAGCAGCAAAACAAATAAAAAGTTATATGGAAACGGTATTCTAGATGTGGCAGGCCCACAGTTGCTAGAGGGCGAGCAAACCCTTTCAAATATTTCCGACTCACAAGTAGGTACTAATTTAACATCACTAGAAGAGGAGCTTCATACTGCGCTTTATGAGCTTGTTGAGTCTGGTTATGCACAATTACAAATTGATGGTGATTGGTTAGAAATAGAATTAAATAGTGGCTTATTATTTCCAAGCGGCTCCTCTTCAGCGACAAATGCTGCAACGAGCATATTAGCTGTTATTTATGACGTACTTGGTGATGTGACTAACTTTATTAGAGTTAGAGGTTATACTGATAATCAAGCAATTAATACCGAAATATTTTCGTCAAATTGGGAGTTGTCTGTCTATCGAGCCACCTCTATTTTACGGCTATTAGAAGAGCAGGGAATGAATCCTGCGAGAATGGCAATAGAAGGGTATGGTCAATATTACCCTAGTGCGGATAATGCAACCGCTGCCGGAAGAGCCAAAAATCGAAAAGTAGTTGTCGCAATTTCTAAGTATGGTTTAGAAAAATCAAACTTGTTAAATGCCCCGACTATCAGTGTTAAAGATGTTGAAGCAATTACTCAAGTTACTGGCGCAACTGATGAC
>JAPHTO010000132.1 GCA_026196955.1 Colwellia sp.
TCTCATGAAAAAAATTAAGCTGTTTCCGGCAGCACTCATCTCAATATTATTAGGTTTTGTTGGTAGCAGTTATGCTGACACAACCTATACTACAGATGCCGATTTTGCTCTCGGCATTCTCAATAGCGTCAATTATGATGCACCTAATAGTAATCAATTACAGTTAAGTGAAACCGGTAGCACCTTCCCATTATTATGGGCTGCTAATGCGGGTGAAGATTCTGTTTCAAAAATTGATACCGACAATGATTGTGAAGTGGCACGCTATGCAACTTGGTTTGTTGCTGGCTTTCACAGTGCCTGGAGTGGACCTGCACCATCAAGAACCGCTGTTGATTCTGAAGGTAATGTCTTTGTTGCCAATAGACAATTTGGCGGTTTGCAAATGAATGTGTTGAAGATTTTGTCAGAAGGTGGCGTTGATCGAAATGGAAATGGTGTAATAGATACTTCTACCGATGCTAATGGTGATTGTATTATTGATAGAAATGATCCAGCAGAGTTTATTCCACCGGTTGATGATAACAATGACGGTATTCTTCAAACGTCTGAGATAAGAGATGAACGTGTCGTTTGGATTAATCACGTTGGTCCAAACAATAGTTTAGGTCGTTCTTTATGTATTGGCACCGATGGTAATCTTTGGATGGGGGATTATACCAACCGTACTTATTATAAAGTGCAAGCCTCTGATGGGGCTGTATTAGCAGGGCCAATTTCTACCACAGGGAATTTATCACCTTATGGTTGCTTAGTCGATGGTGATGGAATTTTATACAGCTCTTCTCTCTCTTCGACTATGGGTATCCTTGATACCAATACAAACACATGGCTAGCTACATTAAATACAGGAGCTAGTGTATATGGTATAGCCATAGGTAATGGCATGGTTTACACCAGTGGCAGTGGTTCATTTAGACAATATGATCAAAATACAGGTGGGGGAGAACCTGACGGCAACCCAGCAACAGGCACATTTTCATCTCCTGCTGATGTCGGCAATTCAACCTTAGGTATTTCTGTTGATGGTGATGGCAACATAGTGTTAGGCCAATCTCCTATTCGCAAATATAACTCTGCAGGTGCTACTCAATGGGCAACAGTAAATCCCAATAGTGACACACGTGGCGTTGTGCCTGATTCAAATAACCATATTTGGGCAGTAAATAGAGGCAGTAATAACTCCACTAAATTTGACAAAGATACAGGGAATTTAATCGCAACTGTGCCTATTGGTCGTGAGCCTTATACTTACAGTGATGCAACGGGTTTTGCAGCAACCAATACCACTGACCCATCAGGCATTTGGACAATTATCAGTGATGGTGGCGCGCCTGGCGCTGAGTGGGATTCTATAGACTGGAACAATGAGCCACAAGGCAATGTACCCGCAGGCGCAAGTATTACTGTTGAAGCGAGAGTCTCTGATACCCAAGTGGGCTTGGGACTTGAAACATATTCACCAATAGCTAATGGTGTCATGGGGTTAGGGTTAATGGGACAGTTTATTCAAGTAAGGGTTACCTTAAGACCAGGGGATAACGATGCAAGCCCTGTATTATCTGATTTATCTGTTCGTGGCGTTGCTGGAAACCCCATTTGTGATGTTGAGCCTGATGGTGATATTGACCGTATGGACTTAAGAGCAATTAGTTTAGCACGTGGTCAAGATGCACAGCCTGGTGATCCTAGAGATGCTAATGGTGACGGCACAATAACCCCTTCAGATGTCAAAGTATGTGTACCTCTTTGTACGTTAGCACGCTGTGCTATACCGGGTCCAAATTAATAATTTACAAAGGAATATAGAGAGTTTTATTTAACAATAACTTAATATTATATAAGAATGGTGGGAGATATGTTTATGAAAAAATTATTATTAGTAGCCAGCTTACTGGTAAGTATGGGTACATGGGCCACTCCTTTGACTGCACTGCTAAATGGCGGAAGCCTTATTGTAGGTGATAAGTTGTTTGACCAATGGGAAATAATAAATCAAGAGTCATCTGATTTTGCCTTTCTCGGTGTCGACACTGACAGCATTGACGTTACAGGACTACCTGATGGTGGCTTAGATCCAGGCCCAGGCTTGCATTTTGAA
>JAPHTO010000158.1 GCA_026196955.1 Colwellia sp.
AGCCGCTGATCACGATATTTTTGGCGCTTTAATTCAATACCCAAGCGCGACAGGTGAAGTTGCTGATATCAGTGAGTTAATTGAAAAAATTCATGCTCAAAAAGGCATTGTAGCCGTTGCTGCTGATATTATGAGCTTAGTACTGCTAAAAGCACCGGGTGAGTTAGGGGCAGATGCTGTAATCGGCTCTAGCCAACGCTTTGGTGTACCTATGGGATACGGCGGCCCACACGCGGCATTTTTCACAACAAGTGATAAATATAAACGTTCTTTACCGGGCAGAATCATTGGTGTTTCTAAAGATACTCGCGGTAACAATGCCTTACGTATGGCAATGCAAACACGTGAGCAACATATTCGTCGTGAAAAAGCCAACTCAAACATTTGTACAGCACAAGTATTATTAGCCAACATGGCAGCGTTCTACGCGGTTTACCATGGCCCTCAAGGGTTAAAAACTATTGCTAATCGTATTCACCGTTTTACCGATATTTTATGTTTAGGCACGGCCTCAAAAGGCTTAACAGCAATTCATGCCAATTATTTTGATACATTAACTTTTAATGTTGATAACAAAGCTGACATTGTTGCTCGTGCCTTAGCGGCAAACATTAACTTACGCAGTGATGTTGATGGTCAAATCAGTATTTCACTTGATGAAACAACCACCCGTGCAGATATTGCCTGTTTATTTGATGTGTTACTTGGTGCCGGCCATGGTTTAGATATTGCTGAATTAGATAAAAAGATTGTTGCCTGTGGTCATTCATCAATTCCTGCATCACTGGTACGTGAATCAGCAATATTAACGCACCCAGTTTTTAATTCGTATCACAGCGAAACTGAAATGCTGCGTTATATAAAGCGCCTTGAAAATAAAGATTTAGCCTTGAACCACTCAATGATTTCATTAGGCTCTTGTACGATGAAGTTAAATGCAACAGCGCAGATGATCCCAGTGAGCTGGCCTGAATTTGCTAATTTGCACCCATTTGCACCCCAAGATCAAGCGCTAGGTTATAAGCAAATGATCGACGAATTGGCTGATTGGTTAGTTGAGCTTACCGGTTATGATAAAATGTCAATGCAGCCTAACTCTGGTGCACAAGGTGAATATGCGGGTCTTATTGCTATTCACAAATATCATGAAAGCCGTGGCGACTCACACCGTAATATCTGCTTAATTCCTGCGTCTGCTCATGGTACTAACCCAGCATCAGCAATGATGGTTGGCATGAAAGTCGTTGTTGTTGCTTGTACTAAAGACGGTAACGTTGACATGGAAGACTTAAAAGCAAAAGCAGAAGAGTTAGCCGACAGCCTTTCTTGCATCATGATCACGTATCCATCAACACACGGTGTTTATGAAACTACCATTAGCGAGATTTGTAACATCATTCATGATAATGGCGGCCAAGTTTACCTTGATGGCGCGAACATGAATGCACAAGTAGGTATTACCTCGCCGGGCTTTATTGGCGCCGATGTATCTCACCTTAACTTACACAAAACTTTTGCCATTCCACATGGTGGTGGTGGCCCAGGTATGGGACCTATTGGTGTTAAATCTCACTTGGCACCATTCTTACCTGATCACGCCTTGATTAATGTTGATGAAACAACCGCAGGAAATGGCGCAGTATCAGCAGCACCATATGGCAGCGCGGGCATTTTACCTATTACTTACCTATATATTGCTATGTTGGGTAAAGAAGGTGTAACGGCAGCAACGAAATATGCGATCACTAATGCCAACTACTTAGCGACTAAACTAAGTCAGCATTACCCCATTTTATACACAGATCAAAATGGCCGTGTTGCTCACGAATGTATCGTTGACTTACGCCCAATTAAAGAAGCCTGTGGCGTTACTGAAATGGATATTGCTAAGCGATTAATGGATTACGGTTTCCATTCACCGACAATGTCATTCCCTGTAGCGGGAACATTAATGATTGAGCCAACTGAGTCTGAGTCTAAAGTTGAAATAGATAGATTTATCGAAGCCATGGTTTGCATTCGTGATGAAGTGCGTAAAGTCGAATCAGGCGAGTGGACGTTAGAAAACAACCCTCTGCATAATGCGCCACACACACTCGCCGATATTACTGACGATAACTGGAACCGAGCTTATTCAATAAGCGAAGCTGTATTCCCAGTACCCAGTGTAGCCATTGATAAATTCTGGCCAACAGTAAACCGTATTGATGATGTGTATGGGGATAGAAATTTAGTTTGTTCTTGCCCACCAATTGATAGTTATGTTGATTAGGTAAATATTTGTTGTCAACTTTCAATTAAGTTTGAAACAACAGAAACAAGTTTGAAACTTTAATAAAGTTTGGAAGTATAAATAGTGAAAGGCGAGCCAATAGGCTCGCCTTTTTTATTTGGCGTTTGTAGAGCAGAAGAATGCACTGTATTTATGCTGGGATGAATTAACGGCGGCAGTTTTCCGCCGTTATTGCTCGGAGTAAGCATAACAGTAAGTACTCTCAGTACCTGAGAGAAATGACTTAAATCTTTAGTTATTGAAAATGGCCTTTTAGCTATTATTTGGTTTTAAACAAGGTTTATCTATTTAATTTATTGAATAATAATGTTTTTCTAGTGTTGCTAGTAGCATTGTGTTAATAATTGCAATAGAAAACTTGTACGCAGTGTTGCGGGTAAAAGGATTTAGAGAAATATGCCCCAGTTAGATAGTTTAATTACACAAAATTATTCAAATATAATAGCTAACACTATTGTTGAACTTAATGTTTCTGATGAATTGAAGCATATTAATAAAAACTCTATCAATATAGAAAATTTGTTTTTTTATCCCGCTATTGGTGGGGATGGCTTTCCTAACTCTGATAATTTTATTAGTTTGCTTAATGGTAGTATTAGACGATTTTCTTTGAGTGCAAAAGAATTAGCAAGGCACCGTCAATTTGTAATTGATGGCAATGATATTGAAGCCTCCGAAATTGATAGTCGTGGGAGAGAACGTTTTGTCAAATATGCGAGGGAGGCAGCCAAAAGATCTGGCGAAATAGGTGAGTTAACTTTATTTGTTATTTTAGAGGCATTTCTAAGTGCACCGAAAATTGCTAGTAAATTAAAGCTAAAAACTAGTAATGAAATGCATGTCCATGGCGCAGACGCTGTGCATGCTACGCTAGGTAATGATAACTTATTAACTTTAATACTATGTTCTGCACAACTAAATCAGGACACTTTTTTCAAGGAACTTTGCTCATATTCTACTGGTGCCAGATCACCGTTAGCTGTATGAAGCCTTTCTAAGTTG
>JAPHTO010000028.1 GCA_026196955.1 Colwellia sp.
ATTGATGAATATGAAGCTGGATTAGCGGATAGAGTTTATTATAATAACTCTGCAGGTACCAATGTACCAAGTGATGCAAGTCAAGAATTTACCTATGGCACGCATACTTTTTATATTCAAGATGAGTACACCCTAACCGATATCGATATGACCTTAACTTTTGGTTTGCGTTATGATCGTTATACCAGTAATGATAACCCAAGATATAATGCACAATTTGAAGAACGCTATGGCATTCGTAATGACAAAAACATGGATGGTATTGATTTAATACAGCCTCGTTTTGGTTTTAATTGGGCGGTTGAAGATAACCTAGAGATCCGTGGTGGTTTTGGTCTTTATTCTGGTGGTAATCCGAATGTTTGGTTGTCTAACTCCTACTCTAACGATGGTTTAGTGAATATTGCAGAACGCGCTAGAAATCATGACAGTATTCCAACAGACGATGGCAGATTTGACTTGTTTAATACACCATCTGTAGACCCACGTGGTCCTGGTTACGGTGTGCCACAAGTTATGTATGATGCAATTCAAGATTTAGATGAGCTGAGTGGTAATGGCTCAGTGAATGCCACTCATCCAGACTTTGAAATTCCTTCTGAGTGGAAATACTCATTAGGAGCAACTTACACAACCGAAAGTGATTATGTTATTGCGGTTGATATTTTACACAATCGTAAGCAAGATTCAGCGACCATTCTGGACTATAATTTAGAGTATGGTCCTAGAACATTCGATGGTCGTTATACTTATCAGTCTGTAACACATGCTGATGGTGTGAGGAATGTATCGAATGAATATGTCTTAACCAATACTAGCAGTGATGGTAAATCAACCATTTTATCACTTGCTCTAAGTAAGAGTTTTGATTTTGGTTTAGATGCCTCTTTTGGTTATTCATATATTTCATCTGAAGATGCTAACCCAATGACGAGTGCGGTAGCGGGTTCAAACTATGGTAATTTAGCTACAACGGATGCTATTAACCCGTCTATGGCAACGTCTAATTATGAAATACCACATCGCTTTACTATGAATTTAAGTTATGGGGTTGAATTGATTAGTGGCTTAGAAACACGTTTTAGTCTTTTTGCGCAAGCTAGTGAAGGGCAGTCATATTCCTATACATTTGAGAGATCGGATCGAGCGTTTGGTGACGATAACTGGAATGGCTCTCGTCAGCTACTTTACATACCTTTAGAAAATGATCCTAATGTTGTTTATGGTTCTGACCGTGATGGTAATCCATTTAACCAAGAAGCATTTAATAACTTTATTGAAGCTGAAGGTCTAACACGCGGTGAAATTCAAGGTCGTAATGCTCATAATGCTGACTGGTGGACAACCTTTGATATTAAAATTAATCAAGAAATACCAGGTTTTATGGATGGTCATAAAGGCAACGCGTACTTTATTATTAAAAATGTTGGTAACATGCTTAATGATGATTGGGGTGTAATGAATCAAGGCCAATTTGTTGGTAACCGTATGGTTAATATGTCTATAAATGATGATGGCCAGTATGTTTACAATGCGTTTTTTGATGGTAACCAAGATCAAACTTATTATAAAGATGCTTCTTTATGGGAAATGCGTATTGGCATAAGTTACGATTTTTAGTTATTGCTGATTAATGATTGAAAAAACCGTACTTTTTAGTACGGTTTTTTTATGCAAAGATTTTATCTTTTTCATATCAATCATTAAAATAAATGTTATGATAGTTTTAATTCTTGACCAAGTGGTCAGTTTTGTTTTGGTGAAAATATATGAGTTCGCAAGCGTTAGAAAATATTGAAGAAAGTACTTGGCGTAAGTTGAAGGATAATGCGCAAAGTGCATACCACAAAGCTTATGCACCTTATAGCAATTTTAGGGTAGGCGCTGCCGCGTTGACATCTGAGAATAAAATAGTGCAGGGGTGTAATGTTGAAAATGCCTCTTATGGTTTAACCGTTTGTGCTGAGCGTAACTGTATCGCCCAAGGTGTTATAGGGAATGAAAATGCTCAGGCAGTGGAATTTAGCGCGCTGGTTATTTACACCGAGCAAGAAAAGTTAACACCGCCGTGTGGTGCATGTCGTCAAGTGATCAGTGAATTTTTTCAAAAAAATGCAACAGTAATGGCAGTTAACCACCTTAGCCAGCAACAGCAGTGGACAGTTGAGCAATTACTGCCTGATGCTTTTATGCCATATGATTTAATTCATAAGACATAATTAAGCACATTACAAATAAGCGACAGGAATTTAAATCAATGCTATTACCTCAAGAAATTATTGCTAAAAAGCGTGACAATAAAATACTTAAAAATGATGAAATCAATTTTTTTGTTGATGGCTTAGTATCAAATAATTTTAATGACGCACAAGTAGCGGCAATGGCAATGGCCATTTTTCAGCAAGGGCTGAATGAGCAAGAAACCACTGCTCTAACTCAAGCTATGATGCACTCTGGTGAAATATTATCATGGCCAGAGATTGATGGCCCAATCGTTGATAAACATTCAACAGGTGGCGTTGGTGACAAAGTAAGTTTTATGTTAGCAGCAATTATTGCCGCATGTGGTGGTTATGTACCTATGATTTCAGGTCGAGGCTTAGGGCATACTGGAGGCACAGCAGATAAGCTTGAAAGTATTGAGGGTTTTAATGTGCAGCCTAGCTTACGTGAATTTAAACGTATTGTCGCAGATCTCGGCATGGCGATAATATCACAAACGCCAGAGCTAGCGCCTGCTGATAGGCGTTTATATGCTATTCGAGATGTTACGGCTACGGTTGCTTCAATTCCACTTATCATCGCATCAATATTATCAAAAAAACTTGCCGCAGGTTTAGATGCTTTAGTGATGGATATAAAAGTGGGTAACGGCGCTCAGATGACATCACTTAAAGATGCTAAGTTACTAGCCAGCAGCATTACTGATGTTGCTAATAATGCCGGCGTTAAAACACAGGCAATTATTACTGATATGAATCAGGTACTCGGTAGCACGGCAGGTAACGCCCTAGAAATGTATGAAACGGTAAAGTATTTAACAGGCAAGCTACGTGAGCCTAGACTTCATCAGGTGGTGGTTACTTTGGCAAAAGCCATGCTGATTAATACCAAATTGGCAAGCGATGAACGAGAAGCGCAAACTAAAATCGAACAGGCATTATCATCAGGTAAGGCAGCAGAAATATTTGCAAAAATGATCTGCGCATTAGGCGGGCCAAGTGACTTTATCGAACAGCCTTGGCGTTTAATGAATAAAGCAGAGCATATCATCGAGGTTTTAGCGCTTGATCATGGTTATATAAGTGCAATGCAAACACGTGATATTGGTTTTTCAGTTGTTGGTTTGGGAGGAGGTCGTATTAGTAATGAGCAAGCAATTGATCACAGCGTTGGCTTTGATCGTATTTTACCCATAGGTACCAGGGTAAATAGAGGTGATGTTTTAGCAAGAGTTCATGCCAGCTCAAAAGAAAGTGCAACACTGGCTGCCCAGCAATATCTTGATGCTATTAGCATTACAGATTCGCCAATAGTTGAGCCGCAAATCATCTATTAATAACTTAGGTTATCAAAGCACAATCGTGAGGCTCTATTTTGTGCTTCAATGAGGTTTTAATAAATAAATTAACCAGCTATGTTAATACTTGAATTATTTGAATTATTTGAAGTATTTTTTATGACTCGCTATTAACATGGGCTACTAGGTAAAATAAGCAATCATTTAGAGCTACTTTTTTATTAGAGGTTGCTTTGAAAATTCGTAAGTTTTGTTTGCAAACTAATTGATTTTCTCGCGTGTAAAAATACTCATCAATGACATTGTTGCCCTTTTTATCGAGTAATTGTAGGTTTTTTAAACCATCACCATCAATCCAACCAATCATTTCATCTTGATGGGCACCACCAAAATTAAAATATTCAATATTGTTCTTTAGTGTGACTCCGCTATAACCTTCATCATGCTCGGCGTATGAAAGATTAACGTCTGCACTTACTCTTAATCGTAGTGGACGATATATCACTTCAACATTCTTTTCTTGGTGGATATACCCTATATTCTCACATTGCGCGACATGGTTAATACCAGCATAAGCAATTTCATGGGCTTGTTCGTCGAGGCTTCCACCACATTCGATGGTGATAAATGGGCAGGCAAAGTCTTGCTCCATTAAAGAGCCTAAATTTAAATCTGATAAAATAAGCGTTTGACAGAAAAATGAAGCGAGAGATAAGGTTTCAGTGGTTATGGTTGAGCTGACAGCGAAAGTTGGGCCAGGGCTTGAAGCATTATGAAGATCGATCACCATTTCGGGTTTTACATCACGTATCGCTTGTTCAATAAGTTGTGCTCTTTCATAACCGCCTTGGAGTTCATCTTGAAAACCATGGCGCTGTCCTGTTTTACCAAAACAGCGGTTTATGTCCTTTCCACCGTCAATAAATCGGTTAGTGAACATAGGTTTTTTTGAAGCTGCTTCGACCGAGCAAATAATAAATCGTAAGTTGGTTTGAGGGAGAATACTTTCATCTCGACTAGTTAACCATCGATGCAAAGCAATTAAGCCTGAGGGTTCATTTCCTTGTAATAGCGTATTGATAACCCGGCATCTCTCGGTGTTTTCTCCAGTAATATCAATCACTGTAGGGCCTGTCATTGACAACAAAAATTGCACATAGTCAGCATGTAAATCTTGCCAATTAGGATCTTGTAGATAGTTGATCTCGCTATAATCTATTTCCATATTATCACCCTAAATTGCTTCACTTTTGCGGTAATTTTCATAACTCATGCATTGGATCTTTAGCATGTCATAAATTGAGGTTAGCGAGTGTTGATTAAGGTCAATAAAAGTGGTTGATGTCTATAATTATTATGTTAAAAAAGTTTTTCAGGCTAAACTACGGCCAACATAAAATTTTTGAGTACAAAAGATGACAGAAGAAACTATTTTTTCAAAAATAATTCGCCAAGAAATTCCAACGCCTTTGTTATATCAGGATGAATTGGTCACTGCATTTCGAGACATTGCGCCAAGAGTTAGTACGCATATCTTGATTGTGCCTAATAAACATATTCCTACTATTAATGATGTGAGTGAATCTGATGAATTAACGATGGGACGTATGATTAGTGTTGCAAAGACGTTAGCAAAAGAAGAAGGAATTGATGAGAAAGGTTATCGCTTAATTATTAATTGTAATGAAGATGGTGGGCAAGAGGTGTTCCATATTCATATGCATTTGCTAGGCGGTCAACGATTAGGGCCAATGCTATCAGTTTAAGCATTTTAATAGCCAAAAAGCGACAAACGGTTGCAAAGTCACGGTCAAAGGCAGTGCGCTTATGAATTTGCTGACGCATAATTAAGGTATTAAAAAAGATTTATTATCGTCGTTAGGATTTTTTGTGAATTGGAAAGAACTGCTGGAAAATAGAAATCGTCTATTTTGGATAGCGCATAGTGTTGGTTGGTTTGGTTTTGCATTAGTGCACTACTTAGGCTCTTTGCTGCATGATTTACGTGATATTTTTGTCGTGATTATTTTCCTCAATGCATATGCTGGTTGGTTATTTACCGTGCCTCTGCGTTATATTTATCGACGTGTTTGGAATTTAGCGCCGATTAAAATTGCCCTTGTGGTCGTTTTTGCTTCCTACTTTACTGGTGTTTTATGGCAAGTCGTTAAAAATATTAACTACTGGGAAATTTATAAACACGGTTATCAACCTGACTTTTGGTTAATGTATACACAATCAAGTGTCTGGTCTTTTTATATTATCTTGAGTTGGAGTGGTTTGTATTTTGGTACTAAGTACTACCAAATGCTTCAAATTGAAAAACAACTGGTATTAAAAGCCAATACGGTAGCTCATCAAGCACAGCTAAAAATGCTTCGTTACCAGTTAAACCCTCATTTCTTATTTAATACATTAAATGCTATTTCGACCCTTATTTTATTAAAGGAAAACGTGACCGCTAATAGTATGGTCACTAAATTAAGTGAATTTTTACGTTATTCACTTGATAAAGACCCAATGAAAAAGGTGACATTGAATAGCGAAATTCAAGCATTAGAGTTGTATTTAGCGATTGAAAAAGTACGCTTTGAAGACAGGTTACAAGTACACTTTAATATTAGTGTAAACTGTCAAAAGGCGTTAGTGCCTAGTATGATTTTACAGCCGCTCGCTGAAAATGCTATCAAGCATGCGATAGCTACTCAAGAAAGAGGGGGCGCAATTACTATTTCGGTTAATCATTTTGCTAATGACTTAATGATTGAAGTGGCTGACGATGGTCCCGGAGCGGATATTGTTGATGGCAATTTATATCGAGAGAGTGGTGTTGGTTTAGTCAATACACGGGAACGATTACAAGCACTGTATAAAGATAATTATTCTTTAGTTGTTGCCAATAATACCCCATCAGGTGTTAAAGTTAACATACGTATGCCATTTGAATTAACCAGTGAGTAAGGTTAATTAATAAGAATAGGACGTCTGTTATGACACTCAGAACTCTCATCGTTGATGATGAACCACTTGCTCGTAAAGGGCTTATGCTTCGTTTACAAGCCTATGATGATATTAACGTAGTCGCACAGTGCAGTAATGGTAATGAAGCAATTGAAGCGGTACGTGCTTATCAGATTGATTTGATGTTTTTAGATATTCAAATGCCTGGCTTGAACGGCTTTCAGGTTATTGAAGAAATAAACAATCAAGGATTAAAGCTACCCACTGTCGTTTTTGCTACGGCATTTGATCAATATGCTATCAAAGCGTTTGAAGTACATGCGCTTGATTATATTATGAAGCCAGCAGATGAAGAGCGTCTTGATCAAACCATTCAAAAAATAAGAAGCTACTTTAACTCAAATACTGATGCGGATCATAAAGCTAAGCTTGTGCGTTTAGTCAGTGATGTAACAGGTAACGATTGCCAACAGATTTTGGCTGAATTATCAAATAATCAACCAGTAAGTATGTCAAGTTACTCTGATGTTTTAGCGATAAAAGATGCTGGCGAAGTCAGTAGAGTGGCTGTTAAAGATATTATTTGGATTGATGCAGCAGGTGATTATATGTGTGTTCATACGTGTAATGCTGCACATAATGGCATGGATAACCCCCAAGAAAATACCCATATTTTGCGAAAAACGATGAAGCAACTAGAGGAACATCTAGATCCTAAACTATTTATTCGTAACCATCGCTCTACGATTGTTAATAAAGAATATATTCAAAAGTTTTGTAGCCAAGTTAACGGAGAATATTTTCTGGTATTGAAAAACGGCAAAGAATTAAAAGTAAGTCGCAGCTATAAAGAGAAAGTGAAACAAGCGATAAATTCATAATTTTTCATATAATTTTTTCTTCGTTTAAAATAAAGCGTCTATACTCTAGTTAATAATAAAATAAAAAAGAGTGTCTACTATGAAGGTAAGCTACATTGCCCATGTATCAGGAAAAGTGCAGGGTGTTTATTTTAGGGTTTCTAGCCAGCAAAAGGCCATTGATTATGGCCTGAGTGGTTATGCCAAAAATTTAGCTGATGGCGATGTTGAGTTAATGCTTTGTGGTGAAGAAGAGAATGTAGAAAAAATGCTTGTTTGGTTGGAAAAAGGTCCGGAGCAAGCAGAAGTTTCTAATGTCGCGCATAAAAAAATTGATTGGCAAGAGCACAGCTTCTTTGCAATCAGTTAGTTTCAATAAATTGAAATCTTTGTATACTTTTTCCATCACGAATGATGGTTTCTGTAAACATTGATAATGGCCTAACCCATATATCATCTTTTTTATCAAAAGGGTGATAAACAACAAGGTACTCTTCAGTTTCGCTGTGTCGAGCAATGTGAAGAACTTGATAAAAGTTGCCTTTAAAGTGTTGGTATTTTCCTAGTTTTAACATGTACTTCTCTGTAAATTACTATAATAAATTAAGGCTGTAGAGTGTTGCACTCTACAGCCTTTTGATCAAACTCTTAACGCTTTTTCGCCTCGGGCTATGCCAACACAACCTGAGCGCACCGATTCAATAATTTCAGTTTCATTATTGAGGGTTTCAATAAAAGCATTGAGCTTATCGCTACTGCCTGTTAGCTCGATAGTATAGATTTGCTTGCCAATATCAACAATAGCGCCGCGAAAGATATCACTGATACGTTTTACTTCCGTTCTTGACTTATCATTCATAGCGACAACTTTTACCAATAACAATTCTCGCTCTACATGCTTTCTTTCTGTTAAATCAGTAATTTTGATCACATCAACCAATTTATTTACTTGCTTAACAATTTGCTCTAAAACTTTATCATCGCCTATGGTTGCTATGGTGATTCGCGATAAAGTGTTATCGTCAGTAGGTGCAACAGTTAAGCTTTCAATATTAAAAGCACGTTGTGAAAACAAGCCAACAATGCGTGACAAAGCGCCGGGTTCATTTTCCAGTAAGATAGATAAAATATGACGCATTAGCTACTTGCTCCTTTAAGAATGTTTGCACGGGTGCATATATCATCTGTAATGCCATTTATGCTGTATTTCATTATGCTTTAACTCCTTTCTCAACCCACATGTCGTCAATGCCGCCTTGGCGAATGTGCATAGGGTATACATGTTCTTTCTCATCAACGAGCACATCAACAAACACTAATTTGTTTTTAATGCTGAAGGCTTGCGCTAATTTACTGTCAAGCTCATCCAAGGTATCTATTTTTATACCAACATGACCATAGGCTTCAGCTATTTTAGTGAAATCGGGTAAAGACTCCATGTAAGAAGAGGAATGTCGACCACCATACACCATGTCTTGCCATTGACGTACCATACCTAAAGAGCGGTTATTCAAGGCAACAATCACCACGGGGAGATTGTATTGCAGACAGGTTGACAATTCTTGAATATTCATTTGAATTGAGCCATCACCCGTAATACAAATGACATGCTTATCAGGAAAAGCAAGTTTAACGCCCATTGCGGCAGGTAAACCAAAACCCATAGTGCCAGCACCGCCAGAGTTTATCCATTGGCGAGGTTTTGCAAAAGGATAATATTGTGCAGCAAACATTTGATGTTGACCAACATCTGAAGCGACATAAGCTTCGCCATTGGTAATTTTATACATGGCTTCAACAACCCGCTGAGGTTTGATCTTCTCTCCTGCAACTTGTTTATAGCCAACATGACGCATATCACGCCATAAATGAATTTGTTGCCACCAGTCAGCGAGTGCTTCTTCATCGGGTGTGAAATTTGTTGCAGCAAGTTCATCAAGAAGCTGTTGCATTACCACTTCAACTAAACCGACCACAGGTACATGGGCATTAATAGTTTTTGAAATGGAGGTTGGATCAATATCAACGTGAATAATAGTCGCATTAGGGCAAAATTTTTCTACATTGTTGGTAACCCTATCATCAAACCGTGCACCTAACGCTAAAATGACATCGGCATTGGCCATGGTTTTATTGGCTTCGAATGAGCCGTGCATGCCCAGCATACCAACAAAATTTTCGTGGGTGCCAGAGATACCACCAAGCCCCATTAAAGTATTGGTTATTGGCGCTTTGAGTGTTTCAACTAATGTGGTTAACAATTCAGAAGCATCTGAAAGTACTATGCCACCACCCGAGTAAACAACAAGCTTTTTGGCTTCGTTAATTGTTTTAACTGCTTTTCGAATTTGCTTTGGATGCCCTTTAACATTCGGGTTATATGAACGCATTTTTACGTCAAGTTCGATAGCAAATTCAGCTTTGTTTTGTGGGATCAGTAAGTCTTTGGGTAATTCAACAACAACTGGCCCCGGACGACCGGTACTGGCTATGTAAAAAGCTTTAGCAATAACATTAGGAATATCAGCTAAATCTCGACAGTTAAAGCTATGTTTAATAATAGGGCGAGTACAGCCGACGATATCCGTTTCTTGAAAGGCGTCATTACCGATAAGTGTTGTTGGTACTTGGCCAGCTAGCACAACCATAGGAATAGAGTCCATATAGGCTGTAGCGATACCTGTAACACAGTTTGTAGCGCCAGGACCTGAGGTGGCAAGCACCACACCTACTTCACCCGTTGCTCGTGAATAACCATCTGCCATGTGCGTTGCTGCTTGCTCATGGCGAACGAGAATATGTTCAATCTCATCCTGTTGAAAAATCGCATCATAAAGATCTAAAACTGATCCACCGGGGTAGCCAAAAATATATTTAACTTTCAGTGCGGATAGGGCTTTAACCACCATTTCTGCACCCGTAAAAAGCTCTTTTGTCATACTGATATCCTTAGTTATTTACTGTAAATATTCTACTATCAAATTGATTTGTTAACTTATTCAATTGGCTGTTTTAAAGAATATTCCTTCGAGATATAAAAAACCCTCGGTCTTGTGAGAGCGAGGGTTTGATTTTTGTTTATTAACTTTATTTACACTTAGCTTTTGACACAATCTAATCCTCGAAGCGGTTTGACTACCACTACGACCATGAGGACACTTTTGAGTTTGTTCATTTGAGTAAATAAATTCATGGCAGTTTTTAGCCTGATGCACAGTTAAAAATAATACTTATACTTGCCACTATTTTTAAAGGGTTTCATGATGAGTGTCAACCATTAAATACAAAACAATAAGCAATTATTTAAAAAAATTAATTGGAGAGTATTGTGTTACTAAAAATAGCTAATAATCAACTGTTTTACTATTTAAGTTGGTCATTATGATTTATAGTTATTCTAGTTACAATTCATGACAATATTGTCAATCTTAATAAAGTAGACTGTAAGTATAAACTTATAGGCAAAAAATGGAAAAGCTCATGACCAATTTAAAAAAAATATTTTTAGCTGCATTTGTTATTGTTATTGCTGGTTGTTCAAGTACTTATAAAGCGGATGTTGATTTTGACAAAAATACTAAGGTTGATACGTCTAATTATAAAACCTTTGCTTGGTTAACGCCGGGTAAAATAATGGCTCCTGCTGAGGATATTAATCCTGTGATGAAAGTTAGAGTTGATGAAGAGGTTGAGAAAGCATTTATCGCCAAAGGTTATACACTGATAGAAGATCCAGAAAAAGCCGATTTTACTATTTCTTACACAGTAGGCAATAGAGATAAAATCAAAGTGAACCATTACCCTGCTACGTATAACACTGGCTTTGGCTGGGGGCGTGGATATTATGGTGGCTACTATGGCGGCATGTATGGTTCAACCATGGCTACAGAAACGCGGGTAAGACAATACACAGAGGGTAAACTTGCTGTTGATGTTTATGACGTAAAAACTCATCAGCCAGCATGGCATGGCTGGGCAGTGAAGCGTATTACTTCAGATGATAAAGAGGCACCGTCGTCTACGATTAAAAATGTTGTTAATCAGGTGATTGCACAATTTAATTAATCTAAATTTATCAAACATCACTTTATCTGATAAAAAGCGGCATTAGCCGCTTTTTTTGTATTAATTCTAATATAGTCGTGCAAATTTGTTCATCTATATTACACTGTTATATAAAGCTTAATACCCAATATGAAGCAGCGATGAGTGATTTTATTTTTAAGGATGAACCATTAAATACTGATGAAAAAGTCATTAAAAAGGCGCAAAAAAAATGGCGTATTTTAATTGTAGATGATGATGAATCAGTACACCATGTCACTAAATTAGTGTTGGCAGATGCGGTGATTGAAAGTCGTAGTTTAGATATTGTTTCTGTTTACTCTATGGATGAAGCCAAGAAAACTTTAGTCAATGATGATGATTTTTGTATGGCATTTGTCGATGTTGTCATGGAAACTGATCATGCAGGCTTGGAGTTAGTTCAATGGATAAGAGAAGATTTAAAAAACCAAGCTATTCGTTTGGTATTAAGAACTGGACAAGCGGGTAGTGCACCAGAAGCTAAGGTAATCAAAGACTTTGATATAAATGATTACAAAGAAAAGACAGACTTTACTGCCAGTAAAATGATTACTACTGTCTACGCGAGTATTCGAGCATACCGCGATATTATGACTATCCAACGGAGTTTGGATGCTTTTAAAAAGCTCATTGAAACCACTCATGACTTATTAAAAATCAACCAATTGAAATCATTCGGCTCAGCGGCTTTGAATCATTTGTTAGCACTTATGAATGTTGAAAGCTCTGCTTTATATATTGCGCGAACACAAATAGATTTCGACTTACAGGCAACCAGTCTAATAATCGCTTGTACAGGTAAATATGTATGTGAATCTGATTCCTTAGAAAACTCAGATATTTCAGCAGAGGTAAAAGCAAAAATCCAACAGGTTTTTATAAGCAAATCTCACTATAGTGATGACACTTGTTTTGTTGGTTATTATCAGGCGGCAGTTAATGCTGCTTCTGTACTTTATATTGAGTTTGAAGATGACAATGAGCATTTTAAGGCCAGTTTAGCTGAGCTTTTTGCCACCAATGTTGCGCTGATTTTAGAAGGTTTAACCAAGCAAAAAGAAATTGAGAAAACTCAAAAAGAATTACTCTTTATCGTTGGTGAAGCTGTTGAAGCGCGCAGCAAAGAAACAGGCTCCCATGTAAAAAGAGTTGCATTAATTTGTGTGTTAATAGCACAAAAACTAGGGATGGATGAAAGCTTTATTGAAGCCTTGCGGTTAGCTGCACCTTTGCATGATTTAGGGAAAATTGCTGTGCCAGAGCATATACTGCATAAACCGGGCAAGCTTGTTGGCGATGAGTGGAATATTATGCAAACTCATGCACAAGTTGGTGGCGAAATTTTAGAAAAATCAACGGTAAGTGTTTCAAAGTTAGCAGCTAGACTAGCTCATTTTCATCATGAGAATTGGGATGGCTCTGGCTACCCTGAAGGGTTAACGGGAAAAGAAATTCCAATTGAAGCTAGAATTATGGCGATAGCGGATGTATTTGACGCACTTGGCTCAAAACGATGTTATAAGGAAGCTTGGCCTGATGATAAAATAAAGTCTTATTTAATTGAACAAAAAAATAAAAAGTTTGAAGCAAAACTAGTAGACATCATCATCGATGATTATACTAGCTTCACTGATATAAGAGTTAAGTATCCAGATAATAATTAGTCACATTAATAGGAAGGGCCTTGTCCCTGTAGTTCGTTATGTTTCACCATAAAAAAGGTAGCTTTACCGCTTGGATGCTCAGGCTGAGAAAAATTATCCGTTGGCCGTTAATGACGACTCGCGAAGCAGAAACTTGTGCTCAACACTCGTTTGAAGTGTCATTAATCAGTCATCAAATAGCGTTAATTGGCAAAATAAAGTTTAATCGAGCTTATGACCCCTCTGCTATTGCCATTGCAGCGCTTTACCATGAAGCATCGGAGTCTGGTGGCGTTGGTGATATTCCCAGTCCGTTAAAATATTATAACCCTGAATTAACCGAGCAGATCAAAAAGATTGAAAGTGAAGTTGAACATTCTATGGTTTATGAAGGGCTACCTGAATATTTGCATGAAGCCATGGCGCCATTTGTGATCCAAGCTAATGTTGATAAACAAACGAAAGCCATTGTGAAAGCGGCTGATGATTTGGCTGCATACCATTATAGTATGTCAGAAATAAACGTCGGCAATCGCGAATTTACTGATGCCTGCAAACTATTAGAGAAAAGAGTGTTAACTCATTGCCAACAGTGGCCAGAAGTTGCTGAGTTTTTCGCTTCTCAATTTCCTGCTTGTATGCAAACGCTGGACGAGCTATCTCGTCCAGATTAATGCTTTAAAAGTCTTTTTATACTTGCTGGTAAGTCGCAAAGAAACTTTTTAATTTATCAAGTGCAGGGATTAACTCATCTACGTGGGGTAAAAATACTAGTCTAAAATAATTCTTCGCTTGGATATTAAACGCACTGCCGTGCACTAAAAGGATCTTTTCCTGTTTAAGCAGGTCTAATACCATTTTTTCATCGTCTGTTATATTGAATTTTTTTGCATCAACTTTAACAAATAAATACAAGGCACCCATTGCAGGATGACAGGATAAACCGTCAATATTATTTATCATATCGGCGGCAATATTACGTTGTTTTAAGAGTCGTCCATCGCCTTGTATTAGCTCGTTAATACTTTGATAACCACCTAAAGCTGTTTGAATAGCGTGCTGGCAGGGGACATTAGCGCATAAACGCATTGACGATAATATATTTAAGCCTTCTAAATAATCTTCTGCATGGATCTTGGGGCCAGAGACCACCATCCAGCCAGCTCTAAAACCAGCAATCCTATAGTTTTTAGATAATCCACCCATGGTAATAATGAGCACATCATTAGCAAGGGATGCTGTCGGAATATGTTTAGCTTGATCATATAAAATTTTATCGTAAATCTCGTCACTAAATATAATTAAACTGTGTTTTCTAGCAAGTTCAATAATACCTTGAAGAATTTCTTCAGGGTAGACAGCACCTGTTGGATTATTGGGGTTAATCAACACAATGGCTTTAGTCTTTTTGGTAATTTTTTGAGCCATATCTTCAAGGTTTGGATACCAAAAATTTTCATCATCACATTGATAGTGAATTGGTCTACCACCTGAAAGTGAAACGGCTGCGGTCCAAAGTGGGTAATCTGGGGCAGGGATCAACACTTCATCGTCATTATTTAATAAGCCCTGCATCGCCATAACAATAAGCTCGCTAACACCATTACCAATAAAAATATCTTCAACACCAACATCCTTAATGCCCTGTTGCTGAAAATACTGCATCACAGCGACACGTGCAGAATAAATGCCTTGAGATTCACTATAACCTTGTGAGCTTGGTAGGTTGTGAATGACATCTTTTAAAATATCATCAGGCGCTTCAAAGCCAAAAGGAGCAGGGTTGCCAATATTTAATTTAAGGATTTTGTGGCCTTCATCTTCTAAACGACGTGCTTCCGCGGCAATTTGTCCTCTAATTTCATAACAAACATTATTGAGTTTAGATGACTTGTTGATCGTTTTCATGATGATGTACTTCTTAAATTATTGAGTTTGAGGTTAGTTTTTCCATTGTTGCTAAAAATGGTGATTATTGAAATAGCTAACAGTAGGTTTTTAATGAAAAATTATTCATTTCTTTTATAAAAAAGCATAACAGCTATTTATATAGTAGCTTAAAATGCAAAAAGGGGCTTATTGGCCCCTTAAAATGCTTAGTGATAAAAGTATTCTTAGTTAAAAAGTGACATAACTTGGTCAATGGCAATGAGTGATTTCTCACCAGTTATGCGATTTTTTAACTCTATTTGTTGTGCATCTAAGTTACGTTCACCGATGATCAATAGTAAAGGTGTCCCCATTAATTCGTGATCAGCAAACATCACTCCAGGGCGTTCTTTGCGATCGTCAAATAATACTTCAATACCAGCTTCGTTTAATTGCTTATATAACAGCTCAGCCGTTTCTTTAACGCGCGCTGATTTTGCCATGTTCATGGGGACAATTGCGGCTTGAAATGGAGCAATGGCTTTTGGCCATTTTATGCCGTATTTATCATGGTTTTGCTCAATAGCTGCAGCAACGATGCGCGACACACCAATTCCGTAGCATCCCATAGTTAAAGTTTGGTTTTTACCACCTTCATTAAGTACAGCACAGTTCATTGCTTGCGCGTATTTTGTGCCAAGTTGGAAGATATGTCCAACTTCAATACCACGCTTGATGACAATGTTACCTTGACCACACGGGCTAGGATCACCTTCAACAACATTTCGGATATCAGCAACACTGAATTTACTGCTATCTCTTTGCCAATTTGCCCCAGTAAAGTGGACATCATCTTCATTAGCGCCACAAATAAAATCACTTAAGTGGGCAGCGCTTCGGTCAACGATAATTTCACAGTTTAAACCAACAGGGCCTATTGAGCCTGCATTGCAGTTTGCTGTAGCACGAATTTGTTCGTCGGTTGCAAAAGTCAGTGGTGAAGCAACCTGTGGTAAATGCTCTGCTTTTATTTCGTTAAGTTGATGATCACCTCTAAGAATTAAAGCTACTACCGGAGTATCACCTTGCTCATTTTCAACCCCACAAACGAGTAAAGTTTTAACCGTGGTATTAATATCAACGTTTAAATAGCTAGCAAGTTCATCAATTGTTTTTACATTAGGTGCCGCCACTTTAGCGAGTTCATGTTTTGGCTGAGCACGTTCACCAGCAGGTGCGATAGCTTCTGCTTTTTCAATATTGGCAGCAAAATCACTGGCATCACTAAAGGCTATATCATCTTCACCTGAGTCGGCAAGTACATGAAACTCATGAGAAGCGTCACCACCAATAGAGCCTGTATCAGCGAGAACAGGGCGATAATCTAAACCTAAACGATCGAAAATTCGACAGTAAGCATCAAACATAGATTGATAGGTTTTTTCTAAGCATTCATGCGCTAAATGAAATGAGTATGCATCTTTCATTAAAAATTCACGGCCACGCATAACACCAAAGCGAGGACGGATTTCATCGCGAAACTTAGTCTGAATTTGAAATAGGGATAATGGTAATTGCTTGTAACTACTAAGCTCATTAGCGACTAATTTGGTAATGACTTCTTCGTGAGTTGGCCCAAGAACGAATGGGCGTTGGTGGCGGTCATGCAAACGTAGTAACTCTGGGCCATAATCGTCCCAGCGTCCTGATTCTTCCCATAAATCAGATGGTTGTACCATAGGCATTAAAATTTCATTAGCACCAGCTCGTTGCATTTCTTCACGAACAATATTTTCAACTTTTTTAAGTACTCGTAAACCTGTAGGCAACCATGTATAGAGTCCGGAGGCAAGGTTACGAACAAGGCCTGCACGCAGCATTAGTTGATGACTAATGACTTCAGCACTAGCGGGTGTTTCTTTTAAAGTAGATAGTAAATATTGACTGGTACGCATTACACTATAATTCCGAAAAAGTAAGCAAAGTAAATGATCACTAAGCTACATTGAGATAAATAAAATTGCCGCTATTCTAGCAGGGCGGTTGCCGATGAAAAAGCAAATAATGATAAATTTATGATGCAGTTAAATTGCTGACAATAATAAAATGAAAATTATCGTTAATCATTGCTAAAATTTATGTCAACAAGATGGAGATATTCTCTAACTTGGAAGTTTTAGGGGGGAGTCTTTGGGGCTTGAAAAATTAATTCATGAAAATGCTGCAAAGACGAGCTTAAGCACTTTTATTTATCCATATAAAGGGTATAGTGCAGTCAACGGTTCCTATATGTATGGAGGTATTAATGACAATTAAACTAGTAATAGCGGATTATAATAATCTTCAACATGCAAGAGATTTGCTCATGTTGTTAAATGCCTACGCGCTCGATCCAATGGGGGGCGGTGAAGCATTGAGTGAGCATGTTCAAAAAAATCTAGTGGCAACATTGGCTAAGCGAAATGATGTTTTTACTATTCTTTGCTATGTCGATGATCAGCCAGCAGGCATTATCAATTGTGTTGAAGGCTTTTCAACGTTTAATTGTAAGCCGTTAATCAATATACATGACTGTGGTGTATTAGCTAAGTACAGAGGTATGGGAATTAGCTTGAAGATGATTGCTAAGGTTGAAGCGTTAGCAATAGAAAGAGGTTGCTGCAAATTAACGCTAGAAGTTTTGCAGGGTAATACTATTGCTCAAAATGCATATAAAAAGTTTGGTTTTGCTGGCTACGAGCTTGATCCTGAAACCGGCAATGCACTTTTTTGGGAGAAAAAACTACTGCAAAAGTGAACCGGTTTATTGACTTAACCCTGCTAAAATGAAATAGGCTTTCGTTTTCTTTGTGCTTTATTCTCATTAGCAGCTTGTTTGTTAGTGGCGTTTTTTTGACTGCTTGCAGCTTGAGTTGTGTTCTGGTCAGGCTCACCTTTTTGTTCGGCGAGGTCTTCATTGACAATAACCTGTATGACTTCGCCGTTAAATTCTACGATGTCATTGTGGTAAACTTTTTTACGTTTTTGAAATTCAACTTCGCCATTAAGTAATACATAACCTTCACTTATGACCACTTTGGCTTCACCACCGCCACCGACAAGATCGGCCACTTTGAGTAATTTGCATAATTCTATCGGTTGTTGAGCTAATTGTACTTCTAAGTAACTTGACACTTTATTCCCTAAATAAACGTTAATAGATGAGCTTATGATATTGTACAGTCAACTCGTTAAATTCGACTGTGTGTTGTTTAAATTGATGTTGAGTTTTTTTGATTAAGGCATGTGCTTGATTGCTTAACAATACTTCTTGTGGCTCAGCAATATCTTCACCTAATACACAGGCAAAATTAATACTTGCACCATAGAGACATTTACCATTGATATTTAAAAACTTCCCATAGTCTATACCAGCGCATACATTAATATCACGAGCTTCTGGTGTTAGGCTATTGATTTGAGCCATTTTATCATTAATTTCAATAATCGCACTAACAGCATCATCAATATTAGTGAAAATTGAAAAAGAATTATCTGCAACAAAGTTAATGACGTTGCCATTATACCTCGGCACCGACATGGAAATTATATCTTGCATTTTTTTAATCATACTCAAGTAATATACTATGCCGAGTTCATTGGTCACCTGGGTAAAATATGACATATCAGTGACTAGTACGACGGCTTCCTGACCAAACATTTTCCATACTTCGTCTTCTACCTCTTGCCATTGAGTTTGGTATAAACTCGATGCAGAGCCTAATAGCCTATACAGTCTAGGATGTTCAATTATATTCATGCTAACCCCTTCAAAAAATAGATTAGGCTCTATCAAGTGGTAAGTATATATTTTGTCTTTTAATTACTCTTTGTATGTAGTGTTTAGTTTCATCGTACGGAAGGTGTTCAACAAGCCGTTGGAAAACTTCATCTGGAGTCATGGTATTAATTATTTTTGCTGCGCGATTTATGTTGCGAGACTTATCTTTATTAAATGTTTTAGCCACATTGCCGCTGCCAGTATTATAAGCCGCTACTATACAATAAAGGCGTGATTGTGGATTTTTAATTTTGCGTAAATAGCGAGAGTTCAAAATATGTAAATAGGCACCACCCGTTTCAATGTTTTGATTAGGTAAAAATAAATAAGATTGTGCCATAGGTTGATCTTTTTTATATAAAAAGCGATTAACGTCAACGCCAGCAGTTCTCGGTACTATTTGCATTAATCCAAAGGCTGGAACATGAGATTGTGCTTTGGGATTGAAATAACTTTCGGTATGCATAATAGCTAACATTAAACTAGGGGATAGTTGCCAGCGTTCGCTTTCATTTTTTACTTGCGATATAAAAGGCTCTGCTTTTGCTAAATCATTTTTATGCGCAAGTGGCATGGTAAATGTGGTGATTTTTTTGTTTTTAAGGGCTTCTTTTTGTTTGTTATTTTTTTCTAACTTAGC
This sequence comes from Colwellia sp., assembly GCA_026196955.1. GTDB lineage: Bacteria > Pseudomonadota > Gammaproteobacteria > Enterobacterales > Alteromonadaceae > Colwellia. Next base: position 19,400 of record JAPHTO010000028.1, read on the forward strand.
TGTTTGAGCCTGTAATTTCGCGATACGCGCTAGCTTTTCTTTTTCTATTTGTGCTTTTTGCTGCGCAATACTTTTCTCTGTTGACGCCTCTTCGCTTTGAGCTGTACTTGCGTTCTCTGGTTTAGTTTCTTCTTGCGTATTTAAGAGATCGTACACTTTTTCTATTTGTTGCTCTTGAGCCGAAGATTGTTGCTCGATAATTTTTATTTCTTTAGCAATAACATTTTTTTTATCAACCGCAATGGCGGCTTTAGTTTCTGCTTTATCAGCTGAGGTGATAAGCTTTTCTGCTAGCACTTGGTCAACATTTTCACCGACAAGTTGCGATAAGGTGTCATCTTTTTGTGCTTGTACAGTTAGGGCTTTGACAACAGCTTCTTGGCTAACGGCCTCATTATTGTCATGTAATACACTGACGCGAATTTCGTTTTTTTCAAAATCAAGTACTGTTTTAACGGTTTTATCCTGACTGTAATCAACAAATTCCTCTTGTGTTGAAACTTCAGCATCGCCCCATAAACTAATTAAATTATCTCGGATGTCATCGAGTTTTTGAAAATGCTCTTGTCTAAATTTTTGATATTCTGCTAAATACTCGGCTTTCCATTGTTCAAATTCTTGCATTTCAGCTTTGCTACCTTCGTATTCAAAAGCTTCCATGGCCTGATCTAATTCGGCAAAAGGATCATCTTCTGGAGGGGGTTGTTTAGCAATAACTTGTGAAGATACTATTGTTGTTAGTGCTAACAGCACTGCTGAAGTTGTTGAACTAATTTTCATTTCATCATCCTTTAGCTTTTTGTAAACATTTGAAATTCATAGCGGGTAAGTAATGCTTCAGCAATAACGACAGGCTCAAGCTCTGTTATGGCATAAAAATTAGGGGATATGGCTGTTCTAATGTTATTTAAGGGGGCGACAAGGGCTTGTTCATTTTCGGAAAAAGTGGCTTGTTGATCTAGAGTTTCTAAGAGTTTGGCTACTTTATTCTTGTCATTGATTAATGCTGAGCTTTCTTGCGCTGATGCGCCATACTCAACGTAACCACGCATCAGAGTCAGAAACATTTGCTGCTTGCCTAAATCTTGTGATTCAATAAAGTAGAGCAAGTTACCGACATCATAACTATAACTACCTGTTGTTTTGTGGGCTTGAGCTAAGGTTTTTAACCCTAACTCTTCAGCAAAAGGTATTTTGGGAGCAAAGCCATCTTTGAGGGTGAAAACGCTATAGCCAACTAAGCGTTCATCGGTAGATATGAGTGTTAAATGATATTTTGCTTTGCTGTAATAATGAAACTGTAGCTCAGGGTTGAGTTTTGAACGCTTTAAAACATGCGGCTCACCAACTAATGATTTAACGTACTCCATGCTACTACCAACATGGATTTTTTCGATTAATTCATATTCTATGCTATGGGTGAAGTGTGTAAGTGTTGCTTCATAGATGCTTGAAGCTAAATCTTTTGTATCATTAAACTGACCCGCAGAGATCATTAAGGCTGCAATCATCATAATAGAGGTTTGTGTTTTCTTCCAAAATGATGGCTTTTCAACATCTTGCTCTTCTAGGCTATCTTCAACAAGATCTTCTACTACGTCTTTTAGTTGCTCATCCATAATTGTAAACTTTTAATGTTTGAATATTCCGATAATATTTAGGGCAGATTACTCCACCCTTAAATATTAACTAACCAGTTTTCTATAAAGATTAATTAGTTAATCGATGAATTTCTTTTTCTAAACTTTGCTCTGCTTTGTGAGCTTTAAACTCTTGATATAAAAACTTTTCATCTTGTGGATTAACTTTACGGCCACTTTCTTTGACAATTGCGTCAAATAACTCTTTTGTTGCTGAGGGGCTTAGTGTTGTTAAAACACAAAAGTGCTGTTTACCAGCAATATCGACAATATCTGATTTAATAGCACGAGAGCCAACTAATGTTTTTTTAGTCAACTGTTTGGAAACAGAGCTAAATGTTGAGCCGACAGTGGTGTCATCGTTAGCGTCTGTTCTGTTTGAATAGGTTTTATCTAGACCTTCAATACGTGTTTCAAGTTGTTGAGCTAACGCAAGTCGACCATTAGCGGTTGCCATTTTTTGATCGACAGATAAGTTACCAGAAAACTTAACGCAATCGGTTGCAGCAATGCCATCTTCAACGACTGGGTTTAAAACCCACTGGGGAATGTTTGCAGTTATATTGTTGGTTTTTGCTTCAGGTGCGGCTTTCTTTTCTGTTGAACCACAAGCTGCCAAAATAGTTGTCATGGCTGCAACAATGATAAGCTTTTGTGTTTTCATGTTATTTCCTTTTTTGTTATTCAATCGTTAAGTTAAAAAGTCGTGATAAGTAATTCACTGATTTATATTAGCCTCAAGTAACCAAGTATAGATGACAAGTTGATTGTTTTCTTCAATAATCTTGAGATCTTGCAGTTTGGCAGTAACGGTTGTGTCAGTTGTCATAGTTGTTTTGGCAATAGAATATAATCCGTTATTACTGGTTATTTGGTAGTTATGTTCGATGTTAATCTTTTTGATTTTAGCCAGTTCGAGCAAACCTTCTTTAATTGCGTGTTCGATTGCGCTACTGAATAAGCCATCAGCAGTGATGCCAGAAAAGATACCAACCACACCGACAGTGCCATTGAAGCTTGGCTCATTACGCCAAACAGGAAAAGGTTTAGTGTTGATTGTATCAAGCTTATTAGATGGTAAATTTTGTAGGTAACGATAACGAGCAAACATATAACTTGGTGTTTGGCAGTTTTGCGTGTTCAAAAGGTTATTTTTATCTGCTAAGGCTGTAATTTGACCTTTGTGCTCGCTGTAACCCCATTGCTGAAATTTACCCTCGGATTTCACCCGAAAGCTATAATCTTCCACTTTTGACTTTGATATATATTGCAATAGTAATTGGGCATTATCATAGGTTTTTTCGAGTTGTTTAGCCGGATTACTCGTTATTTGGCTAACGCTAATTAGGTGATTTTTGCGACTTGTGCATAACCAACTAGGTGAACAACCCTTAAAATTACACGTCTGTAATGGGCAGTTTTGTATAAGCCAGTTTTGTTGTACTTCTTTAAGAGCAGCGTCGGTCTTTTCTATACTAGCGTATGAATACATTGCTTGGCTATCAACATAAGGTGTTGAAAAAACGATGTTAGTATCAGAGGTTAAGGGGACCGTACTTTTTGTAAAGTCAACGTTTTCATCGCTTTTAAAATTGTAATACGTAAGCAGTTTTTCAAATGCTCTTTGCCTGCTAGCAATGAGGGAGCCGTTTGCCTTACTGCTAAAGGGGCTTGCTGCGCCAATAAAACCTATTTGTTTTTGGGTGACTGGGCTACTAAACCAGCAGGGGGAAAGGCTTTGCGCGGAAGCATTAATAGAAATGAGTATTAATAACAAAAATAAACTTATGCGCATATTCCCTGAGCCTTTGGTCTTAATTGAGCTATTAAACTCTATGTTGAGTTTGTTTATGTTTCGTTTGTGAAGTTATTAGTACAATAGCGGCTTAACTTAGCTATTTCAAGTTGGCATTTTACCTTGGATATTAATAGAATAAATGAATATGTTCTGCTAGTATTTTTATGTTAGCTTGTAACCTAATGTAGTCAATTCTTTCTAAAATAAATAGTAATTTGATGTGTATACTATAAAAGGAAATTTCTGTGAAAAACATACTATTGTTACTAACTTTTTCTATACTTCTTGCAGGTTGTAAATCAACACCCGCGGCAAAAAAATCTGTGGTTATGCCAGCTAAAGTAGCTGCTATGCAAGAAGCTAAATCACTTGCTGTGATATCTGTTAATAGCGCCAACCGAAATTGGTATCTCAATAATGCGAGTAGTGTTCAGCCAAAGTTTGAATCCTTTTTAACTAATATTAATGTGAATGGCAAAAATCACTTTAATCTTGTTGACCGTACCTCTATTGATCGCGTTATTAAAGAGCAACGTATTTCGTCATCTGATAATTTTGATGAAGATACTGCGACTAAATTGGGGAATTTAGTCGGTGCTGATATTCTTGTTACGGCTAACTTTTTAGTTTCAGATTTGCAAACGTCTACTTATAAAGGTTATGAAAAGTATTGTATCAGAGAGCGTAAATCTGGTGGTTTAATGGGCAAGCTTGGTGGAACAAAATGTGAAGAGTACCGAGATAGAGCCATCAATTGCAAAAAACACAGTGTTACCGTTGAATTTACGCCTAAAGGTACCAGTGTAGAAACAGGCACTATTGTTTATGCAAAAAATTATAAAGCAGCTGCAGAGTCTAAAAAGTGTCCAAACGAGCAGAATAAAACCTTAAAGTCAGGTGTTACGTTAGTCAGTGAATCATTTGATAATATTTTTAGACAGATGAGACGAGATATAGCACCTTACGGTTTGATGTTAGAACTTCATTTGATCGAAGATGATAAAAGTAAAATGCCTGCAATAGCTAAACAAAACTTAGCGCAAGGGATGTTCTTTGTTGAGAAAGATATGTTTGAAAGAGCGTGTCCTAAGTTTGAACAAGCAGCAGCAAGTTTTGGTCAATCCCCTGCAATCATGTATAACATGGGGGTTTGCCAAGATATGATTGGTGATAAAGTTGCTGCAAAAGCTTTTTATGAGCGAGCTTTAGATCTTGCAATTTACCTTTCTAGTGATGATCAAGATATAGTGATTAATGCGATTAAAAGGCTAGAAGGTAAAACTAATCTTGATGATCATAATAGTTCTCAAAGTGAAAATGCGCTTGAATCTTTGACGACTAGTTTTAAAGATATTTTTAAATAATAATGGCTAGTTGTATTAAGCAAAAATTATTATTTTTATTACTGCTTTTAAATTTAATATCTCATCAGGTATTGGCAGGAGAAGTATTGTGTTCTTGCAAAGATTATTTTCCTGAAGTAACTGATGCATCATCATTTGAACAGGAAAATATCACAGAAAAATATTATCTATCCCATGGCAGCTCTTTTTGTTCAGGTCTCAAACAATTTGATACATCAAGAGCTGATAAATCAGCCCGAGCTAATTTGAGCCGTATGATTAATGCGCAAATTCAGTCATCTCAGCAAAATTATAGTGCTTCATTTGGTTACGGGACAACGTCAGAAAAGTTTGTAGAACAAACGAATATTAAGTCAGAGCTTTCATTGGAGAGTGCTTATATTTATAAGCGTTGGGTTGATGTTAAATACTGTACTATTTATTCAGCTATCCGCATGGATGTTGAAAAAGCTGAAGCTGCAGCAGAAAAACAGCATCAAAAAGAACAAACTAAGCTAATTAATCAAATCTTTTATATTGAGCCAAATACTCATGTTGAAATCAAAAGCCATTTGAAAAACATCCTTTCTGAAAGAGGGATCAAGCTTGCCCAAAGCAAATCAGCAAGTGATGTTATTCTAAATACTAAAGTGGAAAATGTTCAATATTTACGTAGGAAACTAGTAAAACTCATTTTATCTATCTCGATAGAAAATAAATATACAGGTAACTTGGTATGGCAGCATTCAGCAAAAGGTAAGGGGTTGAGTTTTCAACATAAAGAAAAACCATATTTGGTGGAAAAAGCGCTATCTGACGCGCTTGATCGATTATCCCCTTATATTTTAGAGGCTTTACATGACGAAAACATAGCTGTTGAGCATCAAAAACCGTGAAGTTAATAACAATCTAACCCTTGGTTTTTAAGCTAATGTTTATGAAATTTAAAATGCTGATAACTATTTTTGGGATCAGCATTTTTTATTTTCTTTAATAAATCTGGTATGACCAGTTTACTCTTGATAAATTCTACGCTAGTCTATAGCGCATAATCTACTTAAATAATTGCTGGAGCCCACATGCTTAGTTACAAAGCACCGATAACCGACATTAAATTCTTAATGGAAGATGTTTTTGATTACTATGGACATTTTAAGAAATATCCTGAGTTTGAAGAGGCGACTCCTGATTTAGGTGATGCTATTTTTCAAGAATGCGCTAAGTTTTGCGAAAATGAACTGTTGCCTCTTTATCAAAGTGGTGACAAAGAAGGTTGTCGTTAC
>JAPHTO010000167.1 GCA_026196955.1 Colwellia sp.
AGCATATTTTTGTGGTGCCTGCTGTTGGGGGAACCGCTAGGCAGGTAAGTACAGGTGATTTTCATCATTCAGGAAAAATTAATTGGAGTGCTGACAGTCAAAAAATCATTATTGCAGCAGATCGCCATCAAGATTGGGAGTATCGTCCATTAGAGTCAGACATCTATCAAATAAATATTGATGATGGTGATACTGTTGCCTTAACTCAGCAGTCTGGTCCAGATTTTGAGCCTAGCATAAGCCCTGATGGTAAAAGTATTGCTTTTTTACGCATTGAAGATAGAAAATTGTCTAGCCAAAATGCTGATGTTTATGTGATGACAAGTGCGGGTCAGAAAGTTAACAATTTAACCAAAGGTTTTGATCGAACGCTGGGCAATATTCAATGGTCACTTGATGGTAAGGGTATCTATTTTGCCTATGATGATCATGGTTTAAAACGTTTAGCTTATGTTGATTTGAAAGGAAAGATTAAGAAGATCAAAGCTAAACTTGGTGGACAATCTTTAGGGCGACCATACACGTCAGGAGACTATCGCGTCGCGGGTAAAAATCAGCTTGTTTATACTATGGCTAATACCCAGCGTCCTGCTGATTTAGCGGTGATTAAGCCTAAAAGTAAAAAACAAAAAACAATACCATTGACCCAGTTAAATGATGACTTGTTTGCGAATAAGCAAATGGCAACTGTGCAAGCACTAACAGTGAAATCGAGTGCAGATAACCGAACTATAGAAGCTTGGATAGCCTTACCAGCAAATTTTGATAACACAAAAAAATACCCGCTTATTTTAGAAATTCATGGTGGCCCACATGCTGCTTATGGTCCTAATTTTGCGAGTGAAATTCAATTGATGGCCGCGAAAGGCTATGTGGTTGTTTGGGCAAACCCCCGTGGCAGCACTTCTTATGGTGAAGAGTTTGCTAATTTAATTCATCATAATTATCCCTCTTCAGATTATGATGATCTTATGAGTGTTGTTGATGGTGTTATTGCTCAAGGCTATATAGATCAAACGAATTTGTTTGTAACGGGTGGCTCAGGAGGTGGTGTATTAACTGCTTGGATTGTCGGCAAAACGGATCGCTTTCGAGCGGCTGTGGTAGCTAAACCCGTAATTAACTGGCTCAGTTTCGCCTTAACTGCTGATGGCTATACTTATTATACTCAGTATTGGATGCCCGGCATGCCATGGCAGCAGGTTGAACACTTGTGGAAACATTCGCCGTTATCGTTAGTTGCGAATGTAAAAACACCAACCATGTTGATTACAGGTGAGGTCGATTATCGAACACCAATGAGTGAAACAGAGCAATATTATCAAGCGCTCAAACTACGTAAAGTCGATACAGCTATGGTGCGTATTCCCAAAGCCCATCACGGTATAGCAGCAAGACCAAGTAACCTAGTTCAAAAAGTGGGTAACATTATTGCTTGGTTTGATAAATATCGTCTTGCGCAAGCTAACTCGCATTAGTACTTGTATCACCAAAGAGTTCTATTAAAATTACTGTGGTCACTGTATTTAAACGCAATTAAGGATCCTACATGTCATCTTCATCAATAGATAAATCAAATCGTCCGAGTTTTAATTGGCAAGATCCCTTGTTATTAGAATCACTATTAACGGAAGAAGAACGTATGGTTCGTGATACTGCCCACCAATACTGCCAAGAAAAGTTAATGCCAAGAGTGTTAATGGCAAATCGCAATGAAACTTTTGATGTAGAGATAATGAAAGAGTTAGGTGCATTGGGTTTATTGGGGGCAACTATCGAAGAGAAATACGGCTGTGCGGGCGTTAATTATGTGACCTATGGCTTAATTGCCAGAGAAGTAGAGCGTGTAGATAGTGGTTATCGCAGCGCCATGAGTGTGCAGTCTTCTCTGGTTATGCATCCTATTCACGCTTACGGCAGCGAAGCCCAAAAAATGAAGTATTTACCTAAACTTGCCACAGGTGAGTACATTGGGTGTTTTGGGCTAACTGAGCCAAACTCAGGCTCAGATCCTGCCAGTATGGCAACCAAGGCAATATCAGTCGACGGAGGTTATTCACTAACGGGCACTAAAATGTGGATTACCAACTCTCCCGTTGCTGATGTTTTTGTTGTTTGGGGTAAGCTTGATGGCGTGATCCGAGGCTTTATTTTAGAGAAGGGCATGGCAGGTTTATCGGCACCTAAAATTGAAGGGAAGTTTTCATTACGTGCTTCATTTACTGGCGAAATCGTTATGGAAAATGTTTTTGTGCCTGAAGAAAACATCTTGCCAAATGCTCGCGGTCTATCCGGCCCTTTTGGTTGTTTGAATAAAGCGCGTTATGGTATTGCTTGGGGAGCATTAGGTGCGGCAGAGTTTTGTTGGCATGGTGCGAGACAATATACCCTAGATAGAGAGCAGTTTGGAAAACCACTCGCCGCAACACAACTTATCCAGAAAAAACTTGCTGATATGCAAACCGACATTAGCACAGGGTTAATGGCCTGTTTGCAAGTAGGACGATTAATGGATGCAGATCAATTGGCGCCAGAAGCTATTTCGTTAATAAAACGTAACTCTTGTGGCAAAGCGTTAGATATAGCGCGCACCGCGCGTGATATGCATGGCGGTAACGGCATCAGTGATGAATTTCATATTATTCGTCATGTGATGAATTTAGAAGCGGTGAATACTTATGAAGGCACCCATGATGTGCACGCTTTGATTTTAGGTCGAGCGCAAACGGGCATCCAAGCGTTTTTCTAGTGCTGGTATTCTTTTCTCTTTAGCTAGTGAATTTTGACAGTCAGTTTATTGATACTTTCTCTGCCTTATCTTTTGTACTCACTGGGGATTAATCAATGCTTAGTGTCAATAGATAAGACAGTCAAAAAGTTTTTTAATGAGCTATTAGCTACGTTCAGTCACTTCTAATAAATGGTAGCCAAACTGGGTTTTTACTGGGCCTTGCACTTCATTTAATGGCGCAGAGAATACCACTTTATCAAACTCAGCTACCATTTGGCCTGGGCCGAAAGTGCCTAAATCACCACCTTGCGCTTTTGATGGGCAGTTTGAGTGCTCTTTAGCAACCTCTGCAAAATCTTTTCCTGCTTCAATTTCAGCTTTTAATGCTAAACATTGCTCTTCAGTATCTACTAATAAGTGGCGTGCTGCGGCTTGAGACATAGTTTTTCCTTTTCGATCCCTAAGGGATATGTATTAAATAAAATTCTTGCTAACGATAGCGTATCTGTTTACATATTTAAAGCAGGGTAAAAACTTTTATTGATAATAATAATTGCCTTAAGTTATCGCTTTTTCTAATATGAAATTATACTTTTAATCAAAAAAAGTGATTATTGAAAATGGACAGTGTTTTTAGTCATAGATTGCCCAACCTTAAACATTTAAGTTATTTATTAGCGCTAGATAAATATCAGCATTTTAATAAAGCGGCGCAGGCCTGTTTTATTAGTCAATCGACATTGAGTAGTGCTATTTCAAAGTTGGAACAGCAGCTTTGCTGCCAGTTACTTGAGCGCGAGCATAAGAGTTTTATTTTTACTCAACATGGCAAGCAAGTTGTTATTTTGGCTAGGCAATTATTACTTGATGCTAATGAGCTGGTTTCATTCGCTCAGCAGCAAAGCGGTAATGATGCAGGGAGTGTGCGTTTAGGTTGCATACCCACTATTGCCCCTTTTTTATTGACTGACTTGGTACAGCATAGTCAAAAAAAAATACCTAAGGTCGAGTTATATTTACGAGAAGACACCACGGAAAGCTTGATGCGGCAACTAGCCGATGGCGATATTGATTGCGCTATTTTAGCATTACCAGTGCCAACGCATGATTTTGCGAGTCGCTCTTTAGGTAAAGATGCCTTCTATATTGCTGGCGATAAAACCTTAGTTAAGCAATTTGTAAAGACGGAAGATTATCAGTGTTTACCGGCAAGCAGCGTTTTTTTGCTTAATCAAGAGCACTGTTTAACTGAGCATGCTATCTCCGCATGTAAGCTCACTGATCACAGTAAAATCAATAGCTTTTCAGCATCGAGTATTGCGACTTTAGTGCAAATGACGGCTTTTCATCAAGGGGTTACATTTTTACCTGCAATGGCCGTTAACAAAGGGCTTGGTAAGCGAGAAGCGTTAGCGATTTCTCCTATTCAAGATAATGTCTATCGTGAAATAGGCATGTTGTGGCGAAATAATAGTATGCGCTCACCAACATTTAATAGCATTGGCAATATCGTTAGTGAATTACTTCTTAATGACTAAGGCCATAGTTGTAATGATACCTAGTTAAGAAAAAATTTAAAATTTTTCAAACTTTTTTCAAACTAACTACTACCTTATAAATAACAAAAGTATGCAAAATAAAAATAGCGAAAGGGCATAGGAATATGTGTGTTTAAACAAAGTGATGATGCATTAATTGCAAAAGCTTTAGCAGGTAAGAAATCTGCATGGGTAGCGTTGGTTAAACGATATGAGAAAAGCATCTTTAACTATGCCTTACGTATGGTCAATAATCACGCGGATGCAATGGATCTAATGCAAGATATTTTTGTTGCCTTATACCGGAACTTGCATACTTTTAGGGCTGAAAGCTCGTTTAAAAGCTGGCTATTTAAAATTGCTCACTATCGTTGCATTGAGTTTTACCGTAAAAAAAGGCCGATGCAATCTATAGATGATATGCCTGAGCCATTTGATGAACAGAGTAATGAATGCCCAGAGCGATCATTTGTTGAAAAACAGCAAGCGAGTGTACTTATGCAGGCTATGCAGCGCTTGCCTATTAAGCAAAAACTCGTGGTGGAATTAAAGTTTTTTCAACAATGCACATTTGAAGATATTGCGCAGCAGTTAGGGATATCAACGAATACGGCAAAATCTCAACTGTATAGTGCACTTGATAAGTTAAAGTTATTTCTACCCGCAAGTTTCGTTGGCAATACAGAGCGACAAGTTGCCCCTGATCAGAGTAGTGAGGTTAATCATGTTTGAAGATGATGAAGATAAAGCATGGCAGCAAAGAAACGCATTGGCAGATAAAATTGCCCAGCAAGCTCAGGTAGAGCAAGAATTTGATGTGCCTAATTGGCATAGAGAAGCTGCATTTGAGCAGTTTTCAACTAAGGCAGCAGCGCATGGCTTTCACCAGCCTTGGTGGCATCGTTTTGGTTTTGCGCCTAAACAAGGGTTCGCTGTTGCGGTAGTCGCTTGTTCGATGAGTGTTGTAGCTCTGTTGAGTGTGTTTATTAATAACAGTGTTAGTGTCGATGAACAAGCAATTGCCGCGTTAGTTAAAGCGCAGGTGGCTGAGCAATTAGATATTGAAGTTAATCGTAAGTTGCGTGAATTTGCGAGTGAGCAGCAAGTGGTTTTAGCCAATTACAAAGCTGAGCTTAGTGCACGGCAAGAAAGTAATAATTTACAGCTAGCAGGCTATGTTATTAATTCAGCAAGAAATGAGCGCAAAGAAGATTTTAGTGAATTGGTGAGCTTTATTAATTCACAACGCAAAGATGAGCAACTGGCACAAAAAATTAAATTTCAGCAATTAGAGCAAGCTATTGGTTTTCAAAAAGCAAATCTTCAGCATGTTAATACAACCCCTTAAACCTTGTAACTGTAGGACTGAGCGAATGAATAAATTAAACATTAAACCCAATGGCTTCCCTTTTTCGGCTAAAAAACTACTGACAAGCTTAGCCATATCAGTGAGCTTGTTGACGTTAAGTGCTAACGCAGCTAATAAAGAAGCGAGTTATGATGGCTTAGCAAAGCAGTTAACGATTATGAATAATATTTTTAAATCTTCACTGCAAGCGCAAGAAAATAAAAAGTTAAAAAGCGCTAAAGTGGATAGTTTGTATTTAGCTGGGCAAGGTGTTGTGTTCACCGTGAGTACTTCCAACTCATTTTTATTTAACCATCACGATTTAAACTTTGTTTTTTCTGACATGGCTGCGCCTGTCCCCCCTTTACCACCAGTTGGCAGTGATGTTGAGCTTGAGTTTTTCACTGATGATGGAGAAATTATTGTTGATATGGAGTCAATGCATGAAGCACATGAGCAAGAGCGTGAACATTATCGCGATCTTCACGAGCAACAACGAGATCTAGCTCGTGAGTTACGTGATTTAGCACGTGAAAGTAAAGACTTGGCTTTTCAGCGTCGAAATATATCTAAAGAGGAACAAAAAGATATCAAAGCGGAACAAGAAGCATTAGAGCAGCAAAAATCAGCGTTAGAAAAGACGCAGCTTGAATTAGATAAAAAATTAAAGCAAATGAAAGTAGTACAGCAAAAACAATTAGTGAAAAGGCAAAAACAACGGAGTGAGCATAATGCTCAATTGACAAGTTCGCTCATAGAAACCTTATGCTTGTATGGTAATAGTTTGAAAGCTCTCCCTAAGAGCGAGCATGTAAGTCTTATCATTAAATCAGCAGGAGAAAAAGCTGGGCGAAGTGGTTACAAAGATCGAATTTATGTTTTTGCCAAAAAAGATATTTTGGCATGTACAAGTGACAAAATCACCAGCGTTAAGCTTGCGACAGTAGCAACCAGCTATCAATTTTAACTATTGTTTATTTAGCCGTAGAAGATACTTAAAGAGGAAAGAGGTTAATATTGCCAAGCAATTTTAGCCTCTTTTTTTGAAAACTATTAGTTAAGCTAGTTAAGCAAACTCAGGTTATTTAGATTCAGAACACTTTTGAATTGAAGTTTTTGCTGTGAAGCTATTATTACCTACTTCATTACTTGCCTTACCTTCATCATCGTTACGAGTAAAAAATGCAATTAATTGCTGTAACTTATCGTTGAAAATAATTGAGAATTCAAAGAAATAATTATGCTCATTGATGACTTGCTCTTGAGCAAAGCCAAAACTGTCATGATTGTTTTCTAGAGTTAGGGTAATAGGCGTTAGTGTCGGTAAAGAATTAACATACATAAGGCCTGCGCTATTTTTATTATAGCTATATATAGTGTTGCTATCAGACAACATCAATGCTGGCTGTATTAATATCGTTTCTGCGCGGACAAGGTTAGTACACAAGGTAAAAGTAAGGACAATAGTGCAGACTAGTGCTATTAATTTTTTCATTATGACTCTCCCTTTTGTTAGTGCATCTTTGCAATGTCTTTTTAAATAAGTGACATGTTTTTTCGTTACATTTTCACTATAGATGTTTACAAATGTAACTACCACACTATTGAGACAGGTTGTTTGTTATTTGCGATAAAAAGTTATCAGTCTATATGAACAGGGTTTTAGCAGAATTATTTCAATAGGATTTGTAAGCGAGACCATTACATAGTTAGTTACACTTACACTCTAGCTGAGTTTGCTGTCAGCAAGAGTGTAAGTGGGGTAATTAAGTATTACGCAGAAAGTTGCGCTTTTTTATCAAGCCTAAATTGATGTAACAGTGGCTCAGTATAACCACTCGGCTGTTCAACCCCTTTAAACACAAGGGCTGAAGCGGCTTTAAAAGCAATGCTATTAACAAAATCATCACTCATCGCTTGGTAGCTTGGATCGTTAGCATTTTGTTCATCAACAATTTTAGCCATTTTCTCTAAGCTTGCTTGAACTTGCGCTTGGGTGCAAATACCGTGATGCAGCCAGTTAGCAATGTGTTGGCTAGAAATGCGTAGCGTTGCTCTATCTTCCATCAAGCCAACATCATTGATATCGGGCACTTTTGAACAACCGATACCTTGATCAATCCAACGCACAACATAGCCTAAAATGCCTTGCGCGTTATTATCTAACTCTTCGGTAATTTCAGTTTCACTCCAATTAGTGTCAGCCGCTAATGGAATCGTTAGAATGTCATCTAAGCTCGCATTTTCACGTTGTATCAACTCTTGTTGTAAAGAAAAAACATTAACTCGATGATAATGAAGAGCATGTAATGTCGCTGCCGTGGGAGAAGGTACCCAAGCGGTATTTGCCCCTGCTTCAACGTGATTGATTTTAGTGGCTATCATATTGGCCATTTGATCTGGAATAGGCCACATACCCTTACCAATTTGTGCTTTTTTACTAAAGCCACACGCTAAACCAACATCAACATTATTATTTTCATAGGCACCAATCCAAGGTGTTAACTTGATATCTGCTTTTCGCGCCATTGGGCCCGCCGCCATAGACGTGTGAATTTCATCTCCAGTACGGTCTAAAAAGCCTGTATTGATAAATACTACGCGCGCTTTAGCGGCATGGATACAGTTTTTCAAATTGACACTGGTTCGCCTTTCTTCATCCATAATACCCATTTTTATGGTATTGCGTGGCAAAGCTAAAGCATCTTCAACGCGTGCAAATAAAGTGTCGGCAAATTTAACTTCTTCAGGGCCGTGCATTTTTGGTTTAACAATATAGATAGAAGCTTCGCTGCTATTGCTAAGTTCAGCGTTGCCCTTGATGTCATGTAAAGCAATGAGGGAAGTAATCATGGCATCCATGATCCCCTCTGGCACTTCGCGCCCTTGATTATCAATAATGGCATTGTTTGTCATGAGATGACCAACATTACGAACAAACATTAAGCTGCGACCTTTTAATGAAACTTCAGTGCCAGTTAGTGTTTGATAGCTGCGATCACTATTCATTTTGCGGGTAAATTCTTGCCCATTTTTGCTAATCTGTTCAGTTAAATTACCCTGCATTAAGCCAAGCCAGTTGCTATAAGCAATGACTTTATCTTCACCATCAACAGCGGCCACAGAATCTTCACAATCCATGATGGTGGTTAAAGCTGATTCAAGGATAACATCACTAAGTGATGAGGGATCTGATTTTCCTATGTTGCTATTTGCATCAAATACTAATTCTAGGTGTAGGCCATTGTGTTTAAATACTAGGGCATCGGGTTGACTTATGCTGCCAGTAAAGCCGATAAATGCACTCGCATTTTGTAAGCTAGTTTGCTCACCATTGGCTAAGCTAACTTTAAGTTGTTGCTCATTTAAGTGGTAGGCAACAGCCTCTTGATGGCTACCATTAATTAGCGGAATAGCTTGATCTAAATAATCTTTAGCAAAGCGAATGACTTTAGCGCCGCGCACAGGGTTATAGGCACTGCCTTTTTCTGCCCCCCCTTCGTTGCTAATAACATCCGTACCATAGAGCGCATCGTATAAGCTGCCCCAGCGTGCATTTACTGCATTTAAAGCAAAACGAGCATTCATTATTGGTACTACAAGTTGAGGGCCAGCAATGCTGGCTAGCTCAGCGTCAACATTTTCAGTACTTATGGTAAAGTCATCGACAACAGGTGCTAAGTAACCAATATCTGTTAAAAACTGTTTATAGTTTGCAAAATCAAATTTATCGCCAAAGTTTGCTTGATGCCACTGATCTATTTGGCTTTGCAAATCTTCTCGCTTTGCCAGTAATTGAGCATTTTCACCGGACATGTCTTCAATGATTTTTGCAAAGCTTTGCCAAAAATGAGCAGAGCTTATTCCTGTCTCAGGGAGTGCTTTTTGTTCAATAAAATCAAAAAGATTTTGGTTTATTTGTAAGCCTTCTAGCTCAATGGTATTGCTCATGGTTGCCTCTTTAGCTTTGCTTGTTAGGTGCTATGTTTTGTCACTATCTTGAAGGGTCTATTGAAAGTTTACTAAACATAAGAGAATTTCCTTGTGTTAATCCTATTAAGATAAACAATATCTGGCAATAGGCCTTTACCTATAACTACTATTTATTTCATGAATGATTGCTAGTGTATTGTTTTGTTTTATTTATAGCTAATGTGATGCCTAAGTGAAAAACATCATTAAAAACGGAATTAAAATAGGGATTATAAATGCTGTTAATACTGCTGATAATATTAATGCAACAGAGCTATATGCACCGGCACTGGGATCTTGACGAGTTAAGATAATACTGCCAATCACATGACTTGCTGCGCCAATTGAAAGCCCTGTGGCTATTTTTGAACGAATATTAATAAACCGCAGCCAGCTTGGGCCGAGTAGTGCGCCTGAAAATCCTGCAATCATGATGGCAAAAGGTGTGATTGAGCTATCTCCTGACAATTGCTCTGTTAATGCTATACCAATAGGTGTTGTGACTGATTTTAATGATAATGAGATTGCAATGTCTGGCTGGTGAATGAGCAGCATGGTGATTGAAAAGCTCAGGGTGATAACAATAATCACCCCTAAAGCTAACAGTGAAATAAGCTGCTGCCAATAGCGCCTAATTGTTTTCAGTTGTTGATATAAAGGAAACCCTAAGGCAACGGTGGCAGGCTCTAACAGGGCATGAATAAACTGGGTTGCTTGGCGATATGATTGATAGTTAATTTGGTTGTAAAGTAAAAAGGGGATCAAAACCAAAATAGTTAATATCATGGGGTTTAGCCAGATAAACTGCCATTTTTGTTGTAAATATGCGGCAGCCTGATATAGCAATAAAGTCAATAAAGACAGACTTAAAGTGCTTGCTATATTAGCCGCTGTTATCGAAGATATGTTCAACCACTCAACAAGCATGCTAATTACTACCTTCAATACTCTTATCATTAGAGGTGGCCAAATAACGCTCAGCAACCATACCGACAAAAGTCAGCAGTATAAAAGTGGTGAAAACGATTGATATGACGATAGTGAAGCCATGGTGCTTAATCAACTCATAATGATTGATAACCCCAACAGCTGCCGGAATAAAACAAATGCCCATATGTTTGATTATCCATTGGTTGGCATGGGCTACTTTATTAGGGCTCAACCAGCCTAGCTGTAATAACAAACAATAAAAAATCATACCGTATAAACTCGCAGGCAAGCCAGCAATAAAGTGATTTACTAACTTGCCTAACCCTAAGCAAAAAGCGATTGCCAAGGCGGTATATAACACATTTTTCATGACTGAATTGAAGGTGAGCTATTCACCTGATTGTACTTGCCTAGCGGCTTCAATAACCAATTGTCTAAACCAAATATGGCTGGCATCGTGATGCAACAATGGACTCCAGATCATCTTTAATTCCATATCAGGAATTTCAAAAGGCGGCCTCACTATGATGTAGTTAGCGTCATTTTCATGCAATAACGCCGCTTTAGTAGGTAAAGTGGCAATTAGGTTATCTTCAAATGCAAGTTGCATGGCAACATGGTAGTTACGAGTGAATACTTTAATATCCCGTTTTTTCCCTAACCGTGCGAGTGCCTCATCAACCCAACCGAGCTTTTGAATGTCTCCAGGCGTCATCCCTATACCGACACCAAAGCCGGTTTTAGATACCCAAACATGCTTTGCAGCTAAATAAGAGTTTAAGTTAAATTTACTCACAACGGGGTTGTCAGCACTTAGCAAACATGAAAATGAGTCACGCCAAATAGACTTTTGGTGAAATGATTGTGGCAATTCCTCAAACCTATTAATGGCCATATCAATTTTGCCTGCTTCAACATCATGAAAGGTAACATCACTGGGAGTCATAATATCGATAGTAATACTAGGGGCGACCCTATTGAGTAATTTTAATAGTCTTGGCAGTAGCGTTGAAGCCGCATAATCACTAGCCATAATACGAAATACGCGGGTACTACTTTTTTCGTTAAACTCTTCTTCTCCTTGCAATGTCTCCTCTAACTCAAGCAGTATCTTACGAATACTCGGTGCGAGTGTTCTTGCTCTTTCGGTAGGCACCATACCATCTGAAGTGCGCACTAAAATAGGATCATTAAACAGCGTTCTGAGACGTTTTAAACCATTGCTCATGGCTGGTTGAGTAATGTTTAACTGGCTTGCAGCGCGGGTAACATTTTTTTCTCTCAACAGTACATCCAAATAAATAAGCAGGTTTAAATCAATTTTAGAAATATTCATAACGTTAATGACTCTTTGAAAAAATATAATTGAAATAGATATAAGCTAAATTTATGAAAGATACAATGATTTTTCTATTAGATTTTAGTATGAAATTGGAGTTTTTCTACAAGCCACTCTGTTAAGTAACTGTAATTAATCTATAAAAAATATTATTCCTGTTTAGTTAATAGTTATATTTCTTGTGTGAATGATGGTAATAGTAATTATATATTTCATAAATACTGCTGTGTTGGCTATTATTTTTGTTGTCCGGTGTGATTGCTTTCCAAGTGAGTTACATCAACCCAATTAGTGATACAACTTAGATTAAAGTTAAATAAGACCATTGGAGAATATTATGTCTAATTATCAAAGTGCAATAGAAGCGGTTCAAGCAATTAAAGCAAAAGCAGGCAGCTCATGGGATCCTATTAATCCTGAATCTGTAGCCCGTATGCGTACACAGAATAGATTCAAAACTGGTTTAGAAATAGCTCAGTACACTGCAGACATTATGCGTGCTGACATGGCTGCATTCGATGCAGACAAGACTAAATACACACAATCTCTAGGTTGCTGGCATGGTTTTGTTGGCCAACAAAAAATGATCTCTATTAAGAAGCATTTTAATGGTCAAACAGATCGTCGTTACTTATACCTTTCTGGTTGGATGGTTGCTGCATTACGCTCTGAGTTTGGTCCACTTCCTGATCAGTCAATGCACGAAAAAACTTCTGTAGCCTCATTGGTTGAAGAGCTATACACCTTCTTACGTCAAGCTGATGCACGTGAACTAGGTGGCCTTTTCCGCGAATTAGACGCAGCGAAAGCGGCTGATGATCAAGCAAAAGCGGCTGACATTCAAAATCAAATTGATAACCACGTGACTCACGTTGTGCCAATTGTTGCTGACATCGATGCCGGTTTTGGTAACGCTGAAGCGACATATCTAATGGCTAAGCAAATGATTGAAGCCGGTGCTTGTGCTCTTCAAATTGAGAACCAAGTAGCTGATGAAAAACAATGTGGTCACCAAGACGGTAAAGTAACGGTACCTCATGCAGACTTCCATGCAAAAATTCGCGCTTTACGCCATGCTTTCTTAGAGCTAGGTATCGATAACGGTTTAATTGTAGCGCGTACTGACTCTGAAGGTGCTGGTCTTACAAAAGAGATTGCAGTTGTTAAAGAGCCAGGCGATTCTGGCGATATCTATAACTCTTACTTAGACGTTGAAGAAATCGATGTAGCTGATATGGCTGAAGGTGATGTATGTTTCAACCGTGATGGTAAGCTTGTTCGTCCTAAGCGTTTACCTTCAGGTTTATACCAATTCCGTCAAGGTACTGGTCATGAGCGTTGTGTATTTGACTGTATCGGTGCACTTAATGCGGGTGCTGATTTACTTTGGATTGAAACGGCAGTACCTACAGTACACGAAATCAAAGGTATGATGGATGATGTTCGTAAAGTTCACCCAGATGCGAAACTTGTTTATAACAACTCTCCATCTTTCAACTGGACGTTAAACTTCCGTCAACAAGCCTATGACGCAATGGTTGAAGCAGGCGAAGATGTTTCTGCATACGACCGCTCTAACTTAATGAGTGCTGAATACGATGAGACTGAACTTTCTGCTGTAGCAGATGAACGAACTCGTACCTTCCAAGCTGATACGGCACGTGAAGCGAATGTATTCCATCACTTGATTACGTTACCAACTTACCATACTACGGCGTTGTCTGTAGACAACCTAGCGAAAGAGTACTTTGGTGAACAAGGCATGCTTGGTTACGTTAAAAACGTTCAGCGTGAAGAAATCCGTCAAGGTATAGCCTGTGTTAAACATCAAAACATGTCAGGCTCTGATATGGGTGATGATCACAAAGAATATTTTGCTGGTGAGAATGCACTTAAAGCGGGTGGCGCGAAAAACACCTCTAACCAGTTCAACTAATCAGTAACATGTTAATGTGTTAAGTAGCAATCGGGGTTTATGAAATCTTGATGTAAGCTTGAAAAGCTAGCGTATTTATTTATGCTAGCTTTTTTGTTTTAAGTTTTCTGTTTAAGAGTTTGTTTTAATTGGTTAACTTGTCTTGAAAAGATATTGATATAAAACTTGCGTGATATGTATCAAACCAACATAGTAATTAACTTGGGTATAGTTACAATTGTTGTTATATTACCTTTCGATAAAATTACCCTTTAATAATACGCTTGTGATTAGGAAATACTTTGCAGTCTTTTTCATCGAAACAATTATTATTACTCAACACCAATGCTGAACGACTCGCAACACTAAATGCGTTGTTAGTTGAAAGCACTCAATTCAATATTTTGACCGCGTCATCCACGCGAGGCGCAATAGACATTTTAAAAACAGAGCCAATTGACTATGTTGTTAGTAATATCAACCTAGATAATTTTGATGGTTGGCGTTTAGCCAGAATGGTTCGCTCTGGGGTATTGAAATGCGCTGCAGATACTCCTTTTGTGGTGGTGGCCAATACCTGGTGTGAGCATCTTGCTAGCGCTACTGCCCGTGAGTTTGGTATTAACCGTTTAATTGCTTTTTCAGAGCATGACAAATTATTAAACATTATTAATGAAAACCAACTCACTCCCCTTGAGGACATGGAAAAAACATCAGTACTGGTGATTGAAGATAATCCTGATACTCGTCATTTAGTGAGCAGGATTTTGACAAGTCGTTTTACCATTGATAGTGCAGAAAATGGTGAACTGGGTCTAGCGCTGTGGCGTAAAAAAAATTATTCATTAGTCTTGCTTGATGTCATGCTACCAGGCATGTCAGGTAATCAAGTACTTGATATTATCATGCAAGAAAACCCATCGCAGTCTGTAGTCATTATGACAGCCAATCACACCATGGAATTGGCAGAAGAATTAATGCTCAAAGGAGCCGCAGATTTTGTTACTAAGCCTTTTAGAGCTGAGCAACTTCGCCGCGTTTGTGAAACCGCATCAAGACGTGAAGATTTTATCATTAGTAACTTACAATTTGCTGATAAAGTTGAATCGCTAAATCAAAGTCGCGCACAATACAAGCAGGTATCAGAGCAGCATCAAAATTTATTAGATCAACTTGGCTCCATTATTATTGAGCTTGATAATGAAGGTCATATTTGCTTTTTAAATAAAGCATGGGAGAAGTTTACTGGTTATTCAATCGATGAGTCACATCAACGTTCATTGTTAGATTTCATGGAAAAGCCTCAAACTGCGGGTAGCTATATTTCTAACGAATTGAAAACTATTCTTTCAGGCTCTGTTCAATCACATCATTTTGAATTTAAACTAAAAAACAAATTCAATGAAGAGTTGTGGGTTGAAGCACGTTTTGAAATTACCACCGCAAAAGATCATAAAAGTCACAGTATTTCAGGGACGATAGACAACGTAACTTCACGTAAAAAAGCGCAAAATGATCTTGAATATTTAGCCATGCATGATGGATTAACGGGCTTATTTAATCGTTTGTATTTTGAAACAGAATTGAAGCAATTTACGGCAACAGCAGCGCGAGGTAATGGTCCTCATGCGTTACTTTATTTAGATCTAGACCGCTTTAAAGTGATAAATGATACCTTAGGGCATCATCACGGTGATACAGTTTTACGTAATATTTCAGAATTAATACACTCTCGGTTAAGAGAAAGTGATTTTATTGCGCGCATTGGCGGTGATGAATTTGCTTTATTATTCCCCAATACAAATCAAGAAACGGCACTGACACTAGCCACCAATATTTGTAAATTATTAGATGATTATCAATGTAAAATTGAAGGGCAAGTTTTTAAAGTTAACTGCTCTATTGGTATCGCTGAAATTGGTGGTGAGGACTTTTCTGGAGAAGAGTTTGCCGCTGAAGAGTATATGAAAAGGGCTGATATTGCCTTATATGCAGCCAAGAAACAAGGGCGAAATTTAGCGCATATATATAGCCAACATGATGCTTTAAGTAAAGATTTACAAGCAAGCCTTGAATGGGCGAGAACGCTACATCAAGCTGTAGCTGATGATAATTTAGTGTTGCACTTTCAGCCTATTATTAACATTGCCACTAAAGAAGTTGCGTATTATGAGGCGTTAGTTAGATTAGAGCTCGACGGTAACATAATACCACCTGGTGAATTTATTCCTGCGTTAGAGCGAGAAGGTGACATGAGCTTACTCGACAGGCAAGTGATCCGCAAAGCTATATATTATTTAGCACAGCATACTGAATTAAATAAAATCGCAATTAACCTATCTGCGCAAGGGTTTAGTGAAGAGCGTTTATTGCCGCTGATTAAAGATAAATTAGAAGAATATAATGTTAATCCTAATCGTATTATTTTTGAATTAACGGAAAGTGCAAGTTTAAGTAATATTACCGCGACACAAACGATGATTGAAAAGCTCAGCGCTTTAGGCTGTGCTTTTTCTATTGATGATTTTGGTACTGGTTTTAGTACCTTCAGTTATTTGAAACAACTTCCTGCTCAATCAGTAAAAATAGACGGCTCATTTATTGTTGATTTAGCTACCAACCCCGTTGATTTAGCACTCGTTAAAGCTATTTATGAAGTGGCTACCGCTTTAGGCAAAAAAACAGTGGCTGAATTTGTAGAAAATGAAGAAACCCTACGTATATTAGCCGAAGTTGGGGTGACATATGCACAAGGTTATCATTTAGGAAAACCCAAGCCAGTAGATGAAATATTTAGCTAGAAAAATTTAACAGAAAAGATCAAAAGCCCCCTTAATACTCAAAATAATAACAGAGGTGTTTAATGAACTTATCTTTACAAGCAAGCGAAAACTATGAAAAGGAAATCCAGATAGAAGAAGGATGGGATAACGCGGATTTAATTATTGAGTTTTTAAAAACACTTGAAGTTGAATACATTTTTGGTGTTCCTGGGGGGGCAATAGAGCCATTATATAATGCGCTTGCTCGCGGAGTTAAGCATGGAGCTCCGAAGATTATTGTTGCGCGTCATGAAGCTGGCGCTGCTTTTATGGCCGAAGGCTATGCCAGAGAAACAGGCAAGCTAGGTGTTTGCTGCGCAACAACAGGACCGGGCTCAACCAATTTGCTAACGGGCGTTGCATCAGCTTATGCTGATAATGTGCCTATGATGGTGATTACAGCACAAACGCCATTACCCAAGTTTGGTCGCAATGCTTTACAAGAGTCTTCTTGTACCGCCATCGACACAGTGGCTATTTTTCGACATTGCACACGCTACAGCACATTGATTTCTCACACCGAACAAATGCAAACTAAGCTTATTGCCGCTATTATGGCTGCAAACCGCACACCTAATGGCCCTGTGCATATCAGTATTCCATCAGATATATTACGACAACCAGTAACCAAAAACTCGGAAATGAAAATTGGTCGTTTAGTTCAAGAATTTACCTTAACAGATAATAATGCTGTAGATAAATTGACTCAAATGCTTTCCAATACTTGGCGTGTGGCATTGTTTTTAGGTAAAGGGTGCGGGCCTGCTATTGATGAAATCATGGAATTTTCAGATCTTACCCATGCACCTATTGTAACAGGGCCTTCAGGTAAACGCTGGGTAGACGGTTATCATACGCGTTATCGTGGCGTTTATGGCTTTGCCGGCCATCAAAGTGCACAAGAAACCATGGAAGACGACACCATCGACTTACTCATTGCTGTAGGTACCCCCATCACTGAGCTTGGTACTAGTGGCTGGCATTCACATTTGCTCGGTGACAGGTTAGTACATATAGATTCAACGATTGAGCATTTTTCTCGTACACCTATGGCTCAACATCATGTTTGTGGCGATCTAAAGTCTATATTTAAACAACTTAATGACAATGTTCGTCAGGGGTTAAAGTGGGGACGTTCATGGGGATCTGTCGATCCTATACAAATAAAGTTTCTTGAGAAAAAATCCTCTGCTATCGATCATGGTTATCAAATCACAGTGAATGATCCAAGCGCGTGTCATTCTGATGTTATCCCCTTAAAGCCCCAGCGAGTGGTAACTGAATTTTCTCAAAACATTCCCTCTCATTTTCGATTACACCTAGACGCGGGTAATACTTGGGCATGGTTTACTCATTATTGTCATCGAAAAAACTCACAAGGCCATTACCATATTGCCATGGGCTTTGGCTCTATGGGCTGGGCAATAGGTGCGTCAATAGGTACTTGCTTTGGCAGTAAACAACCTTCTGTATGTATTACTGGTGATGGTAGCTACTTAATGTCAGGCCAAGAAATAACCGTGGCTTTACAGCATAAAATTCCGGTTATTTTTGTTGTGTTAAACGATAGTGAATTGGGAATGGTTAAGCATGGGCAAAAATTAGGTGGGGCAGAGGAAATAGGCTTTGAATTACCTGAAATAGACTACGCTATGATGGCACAGGCTATGGGAGTAGAAGGGTTCACTGTTAAGACGCCAGAAGAGTTAATCGCCATTGACTGGCAACGTTTAGGCGATAAACAGGCGCCAACAATGATCAATGTTATTATTGACCCAAATGAAGTTCCGCCAATGGGTCAACGAGTTAAAGGCTTGGCTGATAATGAATCAGCTACGCCAGGAGGCTAAATCCATTTATTTGCGCTTAGGTAGCCCTCTAGGCGCAACGCCTGTGTATTCAATATCTTCACACGCGAGGGGAAGAAACCCGCCGGCAATGTCGTCATTGGCTTCTGCGAAACACGCATGAACGCCTGAATGTACCCAAGTACTATAAATGCGGTACATTTCTGTTGGTGTAAAGCCTTGATCGGTAAGAAAAGCCGTGACATAGCCAACATAGTTCATATTCTCTTGGTAATGCTCAGCAAGCGTTGTATGAATTTTAAAAGCGAGCTTTAAGTGCTCGCCTTCTTTAAATCCTAGCTTTTTAGTTACGATTTCCATTGCTTCTACGCGCTCATCTCCTGTTGCTATTGGCCGTGCATAGCCTACGATAACAGGTTTAGTGCCAGGTTTTGTCTGCTTAGTTGCAAGCTCCTTCTTAATAATATCTAATGGCTCCATCCCTTGTTTATGCCACTTTAATGCCCGTTCAATAAACTCAGCACCGCCAGAAATTGAGCCGGGACCATACATTCTAGAGTCCGCTGAAAGAATTCCAGCGGCAACCCCCGCTACAGGAGAGCCCTTTACTGCGCCTATTAATGAGCCGTTTTGGTTGCACCAAATGCGAGAGTCAGGCCAACTTAAGCAAATGAAACTTGCCTCAAACCAGTCTGCAAGTACTTTACTTGGCATTTTACGGGTGACATTTAAAATAAGCGTTTGAAAAAAGGACTTTTTACCAACAAGATCATCCATCATAGAATAGCCGCAATTGTATATGGCTTCGCCTATTCGCCAACCCCCTCGGTTTGTTGTTATTTTGCCTCGCTTAATTAGCCACTGTTCATTGGTCATTTTTGATTTCATAATCTTCATCTTTTAAAAAAGGTATATCAGTTATCGGCTTGTTGGAAAATTGGATTCCATGAGCAAAAGCGCCTGGGCTAGCTAGCATTTGAAAAATGCCACTGCCAAGTCGAGGCTCAATATTTAAATCTAATAAAACTGCGGCTACAACGCCAGCTAACCGCCAGCCACAGCTATTATCTATTGGAAGAAAAGTTACAAAATTATTTGCCCAATTGAGGTAGCCATTATCTGGTGAAGACTGTAGTAGCTTGTCTTTAGCTTTAATAAGAAAAGGAGATTGTCCTCTAAAGTCTGTACCAAAGCCTGGTGCCAGTATCCAATCTTCTTCCTTGGGATCAGGTGTTGATTTAATGCAATTTTCAGCGACTGTTTTAGGAGATTCTCCAGCGTGTTTTCTTAAAAAGCGCATAGCACTTTCAACTTCTTTTGAGCCTCCATACGCTCCTCCCATGCCCATAATGGCGATAGGGAGTATATGATTGACATCTGTTCTGCCGACCGCAGCATTGGCTGCCGTTCTTGAAGACGAGTGGCGAGGGCCTAGGTTGATCAAGAAAACTGATAATTGTCTAAGTAAATTCTTTTGTTCATCAGTAGGTAGCTCGCCGCTATAAAGTAAGAAAAAAACGTCGTTATAGTCGCAAGAATCCATAAGTTCCATTACATCGTATCCATGTATACGTGTTTCTTTTACTAAGAATTCATTATCATCTGAGGGGAGCTCAGAGGTGATCTCACTCTTAATTTTTGATGTAAAGCTGTCATTTCGACTTTCTATTTTTACTTTTCTGTTAGTCATTGTTTTATATGCCTTTAGCTATCTGTAAATACACACTACGACCTTGAATAGGGTAATCTCCTATAGGGCCAAGGGCTTCAGAGACTAATGGGTGTGTTGGATCAAAAGCCTTTTCATCAAAGATATTTTTACCTAATAGCGACAACTTCCAGCTACCAGCATTATCTATCGACCAATGAAGAGCCATATCAACGGTTGCATAGTTATCTAGCATTTTTCTTGAATCTTCAATTTCACGATTTCTTTTGCCAATCCAATTTAATTTTGTATTAAAGGCAATTTGCTCTGAAAAGTTAGTTTCATATATTGCACTGAATAATTGCTCTGGTGCTAGGGGAGTAGTCACTTTGCTATCCTTATCTTCAGAATTTTGCCATGAATAATTAAGGGCTAGGGAGTGGTTGTTATACTTCCAACTGAATTCAGTTTCAAAGCCATAACCTTGCTGATCTTTGGCATTTTGCGCCGTTGTAGTGGTTGCACCTGGATCGGCAACAAATTCAATTAAGTTTTTACTTTCATACCGAAACATATTCATTGACCAGTGAATATTATTTTGCAAATGCTGATTAAGACTAAACTCTATAGTGTCAATTGTTTCAGGGTCTAAATTCGGGTTACCTATACCAACGGGGTTATTAATGGCATAAAGAGTATCAAAAGCAGGTGCTCTAAATGCTCTACCATACAATAATTTTGTTGTTGTACTTTGGTTTACTTCCCAAACCAAAGCCATGCGAGGATTTATAGTGGAGCCAAAGTCATCATAATAGTCATAACGTATGCCGGTAGTGAGCTCCCAATCATTAGCAAACTGCCATTGATCTTGAATGCTAATATAGGCGTTTTCTCTATCGACATCCTTAACAAAGATGTAGGGAGTATTCGTGACATCGGTTAGCGTACCGTCGATAACCATGACTTGTCCCATGGCAAATAGTTCAGCCATTTTTTCAGTATCTATAACGCCTGGACCAAAATTTTTCTCTTCATTAGCAGTAAGCTTTCTTTGAGATATGCCCGCCCCAAACCGTAATTTATGCTCGTTTAGGTCGGTAGACAGTAAAGTAAAATCAAAAGAATTAAGTTTTTCGGTAGGTTGGGGGTTACCCAAGAAGCCATCAATAAATAAGCCCATGCCAATGGGGGCAACTAAATTTAAATTACCATCGGCCCCTATGGGTAATAATGCATTCTCTGGGAGTACAGAAAATTTCGCTCTATCTTTCATTTTATAAAAACTATATTGAGCGCTTGCCTCCCATGTGGATATGTTCCAATCATAATTCAAATCAAATTGATAAATAGTTGTATTTTGCGTGCCTGTTGGATCTAATGCTTGTCCGGCCCCGGCACCAACTCCTGCATTATGATTGTCCCAATACCAAAAGTTAGACTCGATATTGTTAAAAGCACCGGTGAGCCGGATATCAATAATGTCGTAATTGGTATTTAACGCTTCAGGTGCTTTAGAGGCTGATGTACCTAAAACATCATCAAATATTGATTGTAAATCACGAGTTAATATTCGGTCTTCATCACCGTCACTTTTCAATGTTTCTATAGCAAGCCCGAATTCTGCATTACCTAGTTTAAAAGCATTTTGATACCAAAGGTTTGATGAGTTAAAACTACCATAACTCGCGCCATAAGTGGCGCTTTGTATTTCAGTTAGATCTTTGGTAATGACATTGATTACACCTGCGTATGCATCAGCACCATAGACAGCAGATCCAGGACCGCGGATAACTTCAATTCTTGATATCGAATGTACTGGCATTTTAAATGCCTGTGGGCGCGCTCCAGTATATTCTTCTCTGACTGGTAAGCCATCTATGAGAAAAAGAATTTGTGGGTTTTGGTCGGTGTGAATTCCTCTAATTGAAAAAGAGCTATTTAGTCTATTAAATGGGGAAGGGTAAACATGAAGTCCAGGAACATTTTCTAAGGCTTCCGATACGGTTTTTGCGCCCATACTTTCTATCTGTTTGGCAGTAATAACAGTGGCTACCGAAGGTGCTTTACGAATAAGCATCTTGTTTCCCGTGGCAATGCTTACAAACTCTTCATCACCATAAAAATCTTCTAGTGAGTCATCTATTTCATCGTTAAATTCATAATTTTCGTCATCATAGGGCTCATCATTAAAGCCGGAGCTGGCTAATAATAAAGGTGAGTTCATAGCAAAAGCAGCCATTAATGAGAGTGTTAAAATTTTTCGCGTAAAATACATAAGGAGTTCCTTAGTAAGCATTATTATTTATCTTTATTTAATGGTAATTTCACAGTAAATATTGAACCGACACCTAATTCACTGCTAACACTGAGTTTCCCGCCCATGAGCTGGCAAAAACTTTGGGTGATTGCCATTCCTAACCCTGTACCTTCAAACTGTCTAGTTTGACTGCCATCAACCTGAGTAAATTGCTCAAATATCAAGTTTAGTTTATCTTTTGCAATACCAACACCGGTATCGGTAATTGAAAAATGTAGAAAGTGTTTATCGTTACTAATCGCAAAAGTAATAATGCCATTTTTAGTAAATTTGCAGGCATTACTGAGCAAATTTAAAAATATTTGCATTAATTTTTGTCTGTCAAAAGTAAGGATAGGCGTTAGTGAGCCTATGTTTACAACGAGCTCATTATTATTTGCTGTTGCCATCGGTTGAACAGTATCAATAGTTTCATCAATTAAATTTTTGATATTGATGGCTTTTAAATATAAGTCCATACGCCCAGCTTCAATTTTAGCGAGGTCGAGAATATTATTTATTAACGCAAGCAAGTTATGGGCACTGCGGATACTTTTATTTAAATCTTCTGCTTGTGCGTCCATACACTCTAATTCTAAGTCTTCTCGCACAAGATCGGTATAACCAATAATGGCCTGTAAAGGCGTGCGTAATTCATGGCTGATATTGGCTAAAAATTCAGATTTATGGCGGCTAGCCGTTAACGCACTATCTCTAGCAACGACTAGCTCTAGTGTTCTAATTTCAACTTCAGATTCTAAGGTATCGCGATTTTTTGCTAGAGCAATGTTTTGTTGCTCAAGTGTTGACATCATTTGATTATATATTTGTGCTATCTGCTTTATTTCTAATGGGCCTTTAACCGATGCCTTTGAATAAAGTCCTGAGTCTCTCGCAGTTTCCATAGTTTGAGACAAAACTAATAATGGCTCTATCATGCGGTTGATTACTAAGCGGATTAGCAAGGCTAAAATAAAGGCGATGATGGCGCCTATTGATAGATTATTGATAAAAATAGTGCGCTGAATTTGGTGTAAGGCACTTTTATTAAACTTAATAATGACATAGCCCAAGGTTTTTAACTCAGCAGTTTCATCATTGGGATCTAGCATATCAGCGTCATAAATATCTTCTGAAAAAATAACAGGAGCGCTGAAAGTCCAGAAATCTTCATGCTCTGCGACTAGTTGGCTTTCTTTTATTATATTTTCGCTTAGCTCATTTTTTTGGAAGGATAGTTGCTCTGTAGAAGAGATAAGTTTTTGACCATCGCTTTTATATATAGCCACTCCAATGACAGAGGTAAATCCTAGTGTTTGCTTAATGGCTTCCTGCGCATTCTCTTCACTTCCTGTTAATAGCGCTAATACGGCTTGATCGGCAAAGTTGTTAGTCACTTGCCCATGATTATTTATGGTGGTTTTTCTCAAAATTTGACTGGATTGCCAAGCGGTAAGCGTTGAAGTGACGAGTGTTAATAGTATGATGCTAGCAACAATGATAGTTAAAAGTTGTTGCTTAAAGCTAACGGACGGGCTAAGAACTTTTTGTTTTGTTTTCATCAACATAATTTCAAATACTACTGCGGAAAAGTGAGCTTAAATAACTGTTGTTGCTCAGAGCTATACTTTAGCCCTAAGTGTGCAGCAGTACGTAAATTAACAGCGAGTAACGTAGATTTTAATGCCGCAAAATTCTTCTGCTCTGGCTGTTTTTCTAGCTCCTGTACCATGGTGAATAAATGCTTACCTAAGGCAAAATTGTCAGGGTAAGTAGAAAATAGTACGCCCCGTTTTGCATGAGATGGCTTGCTAGAGAATACGACAATTTCTTTAGCCCAAGCTTTCTCTAATATAAGTGGTAAGGTAATTTTGTCATGTGATGAAATACGATCAAATGGTAGCCATATCGCATCCTCACTTAATTCATCTGAAGTAAAAATTTGTTGGTAGAAAGCAATTGCTGCTGCGGTATCGCTAACTTTTTGCAGGTTTAAAGTTAAACCTTTTTTCAGTGCTGCTTCTTTTGCTAATTCAATTAACCAAGCACTTCTTTCACTGTAGGCAACATGAATTTTTTTTATCTTGGGAGCCACTTGTTTTAGATAATCAAATAAGTATGCAGGATCAGTAATTAAGCTGATGCCAGAAACACCATTAGGCATTATGGGTAAAGCCCCTGAGACAATTTGAAATTTCTTTGCTTGCTTATCTAAGGTAAATGTAGATAACTCTTTGGCTAGCTTCCAGCCTGAACGTCCCAAAACAATCACTTTGTTTATGTGTTTTTGCTTGAGGTTATTGGCTATTTCTTCAACATTGAAGTTTTTCTTAATTATGAATTCTTCAATATCAATGGTTTGGTTATTTTCTTGTGCTGCTTCGATACTTCCTGAAATGATACTTTGATAGATAGAGCTATAAGGCTCTCTGGCTTGAGGGTAAAAAATGGCAACCTTGTTTGCGAATTCATCTTCGATATTTTGGGCGTAGGCATTACTGCCTAAAAAAAAGCGCGTAATTAAAAAGAGTAAGATAAAAAAAGTTTTTGCAAAACAACTATTCAAATAGTATTACCTTTGCGGTTGTAACTCAGTGTTAAGTATACATTTATCTGAATAAAAGACGAGGCTAAATGAAATAAAAGTTATTGCGGAATATGAGTTTGCGGATTACTTGCTTATTAGAGTAAGCAAGTAAGCTTATATGGCACTTACTTGCTTGGATTCTCAATGATTAAAACAAATTAAAAGTTATAAATTAAGGTCATTGAAGTTTCAGTATTAGTATTTTCAAACTCAGGCTCCACTTCAGTATCGTAATCAATACGTAAAGCAAATTTCAGTTGTAATGCATCAATTAATTGTGCAGTAACAGAAGTTTCAGATTTATAAACACTATTTTCACCAGACTTCGTCGCTTGTTTTGCTACAAGGTGTTGCTTGAATTCAACATAGTCATTGAATTTATGTGTATAAAGTGCCTGTGCTTGAACAATAAGATTAGTACTGCTGTTTGATGGATCAGTATCTGTGGCGCGGGTAACATCATATTTTACACCTGGGCCGATATCAGCGAAAAGTGATGATGTTTCGGTTTTATACCATTCACGACCCCAACCCGCTGAAAATGAACTTTGAGATTCAAAACCACTGAATTTATCTTGCTCGTGAGCAAGGTTACCGTATAGGTAGTTTTTGCCTTCAGCACCTATGGTGTAGTTAGTTTGAGTGGTTATATCCCATTTGTTATCCGTAGAAACAAATTCTTTATTGCCATCATCATCTTCTTTTTCAAGCTTTTTTGCTAAAATGTTGAAGGCAACAACAGAGCGCCATTTGTCTTTTTCATGTTTCAAATTAAAGCCGGCTTTTATATCAGCGCTTTTGGTATTGCCGGTTTTATATAGAAAGCCTAATTCAGCTGAAGCTGTAAATTCAGGTTTTTCTGCTGCTTCTTCTGCGAAGGTAGCAAATGAAGCTAGCGGAAGTAAGCATAATGAGGCTAGCGTAAGTTTACGATCCATGATTTTCCCTTGTAATGATAGCGGTATAGTAAAAATAAAGGAATTATAGCAGCTGTGAATTTAATGTTAAATGGCTGTCACGATTAAAGCGAAATTAGAAGCTATAAACTAAGGTTACGGCTGTTTGAGTATCCATATTTTCTTTATTTTCCTCCACTTTAGTATTGTAATCTACAGTAAAAGTAAACTTTAATTGTAGCGTTGAAATTAGCTTAGTGGTGACGCTAGTTTCAGCTTTATAAACACTGTTATCGGCAGCGCTTAGGGCATGCTTTGCACTTAAAAACTGTTTAAATTCAACATGCTCGCCTAGTTTTCTGATATATAAGGCTTGCATTTGTACAATCCAGGAGTCTTCAGTTTTTTCTGGATCAGTTTCTGTTTTTCTGAATAGATCTCGCTTGTAACCTGGGCCTATATCAGCCCAAAGTGATGCTTGTTTACTTTTATACCAGTGGCGACCCCAACCAGTTGACACAGAGCTTTGGCTGACAAAACTGTTGAATTCACTGTCTTCATACCAAACATTGCCAAAGATATAATTTTTTTCACCGCTATCTAAACTGTAGTTGGTTTGTGAGGTAAAGGTCCATTTTTGATCTGTGGTTTCGAAGTGGGTATCACCATTACTATCTTTAACATCGGCTTTTTTTATTAGTAAATCAACATTTAGTAAGCTTAGCCAGCGCCCGTTTTCAAAGTGTAAATCCACACCACTTTTCATATCTCCACTGTTGCTATTTCCAGTTTTGTATAAAAAACCTAGCTCAGCAGAGCCGGTAAGCACTGGGGTAAGCATCACGGGCTCGGCTTCTTCAGCTTGTTTTAAACTCGTTAATATGTCTGCGGCTGTTGCCGCTGTACCCAAGTGTTTTTCACTTGCCTGAGCTTTATTATTCTCACCTTGAGAATTACTTCCTTGTGCATAAGCATTAATAGACAAGAGAAAAAATGAAATAAAAGCTAAATAACGGATCATTTCTTTCTCAATTTTATGGCGCAAAAAAATAGCTAAGGAGGCATTCGTAAGAGAAAGGCTTAGCTAGTTAAATTATTTTGATTTAAAAGCAAATGTACAAGCGAGGCGTAACAACAGCTATAGGTAAATCACAACATTAAAGAAGATTATTATAATGAAGTTATGTTGAATTTAAAGGGGGGAGGTGTGGATATTTTAAGTTATCCACACCTATATTGAATTTTATGCGTGTTCAGCGCTTGCTATAGGAAACAATCTAAGTGTATTCATGCAGAACAAACAAAAAGCCAGAGCCTATTTAATCAATGCCGCCAATTTTCCTGTTTGATACAGGTTAAACATATTATCTAGGCTAATAGGTTTTATTTTACTAGCGTGACCAGCAGTATTAAATGCTTCATAACGAGCAACACAAATTTCAGACATTGCTTTTGTTGTTTCAGCTAAAAATTTGCGAGGATCAAATTCACTTGGGTTATGAGCAAGGAAACGTCGAGTAGCACCTGTTGATGCTAATCGCAAATCAGTATCTATATTGACTTTGCGGACACCATTTCTGATGCCTTCTTGAATTTGTTCAACGGGTACACCATAAGTCTCTGGAATATTACCACCATATTCGTTAATAACCGCTAGCCATTCTTGTGGTACAGACGAAGAGCCATGCATAACTAAATGCGTATTCGGAATACGAGCATGAATAGCTTTAATGCGATCAATCGCCAAAATATCGTCCGTTGGGGGACGAGTAAATTTATAAGCACCGTGGGAAGTTCCACAAGCAATGGCCAAAGCATCGACTTGCGTTTTTTGTACAAAATCTGCCGCTTCTTCTGGGTTTGTTAACATTTGCTCCATAGTTAACTTGCCCTCTGCACCAATACCATCTTCTTCACCCGCTTCGCCTGTTTCTAATGAGCCTAAACAACCCAGTTCACCTTCAACAGACACACCACATGCATGCGCCATTTCAACGGTTCGACGTGTTACATCAACATTATATTCATAGCTACTTGGTGTTTTACCATCGTCCATTAAAGAGCCATCCATCATTACAGATGAAAAACCTAACTGGATAGAGCGCTGACATACACTTGGTGAAGTACCATGATCTTGATGCATAACAACAGGAATATGTGGAAACTCTTCAATGGCAGCTAAAATTAAATGACGTAAAAATGGTGCGCCAGCATATTTACGCGCGCCAGCTGAGCCTTGTAAAATTACCGGACTATCTGTTTTATCTGCAGCAATCATGATTGCACGCACTTGCTCTAAATTATTTACATTAAATGCAGGGATGCCATATTCAAACTCTGCCGCATGATCAAGCATTTGACGCATAGAAATTAAAGCCATTGATTACTCCTAAATTTAGCTAGTTGTTATTTTGTGGATAAGGTTGAAAACTTTCGGTATAGATGACGAAATTATATCAGAATTTAACCTGAACAGTCAGTAAAAGTTATACTTTTGGCAGTTTGATGAAGAAAGTCGCTGTTTTGTATGAAACTTACTAAAAAACCTTTTAAAAAGCAGGTCTTTTTAAAAGGTTTTGGTGTTTTTGTTGGAAAGTTAACCACACTCTATTAACGTTAATTAGGTTTTTGAAGCATTAAAAATACTGTCAATCGCGCTATCTAATGTGTTGGTAAACTCTATATCTGATTGTTTAGCACTTAGGCCTTGCGTTAAAGCGCGTGAGAAACTCGCTATCATTCCATGGTTCGCGGCAACTTTTGTATTGGCCAGCTCTCTAGTGTAACCGCCTGATAAT
The DNA here is from genome assembly GCA_026196955.1 of Colwellia sp. GTDB lineage: Bacteria > Pseudomonadota > Gammaproteobacteria > Enterobacterales > Alteromonadaceae > Colwellia. Next base: position 28,629 of record JAPHTO010000167.1, read on the forward strand.
GCGACTACCTTAATGATATTTTTATGGTTAATACAATCAGCATAAAAATTATCAGTATCAGGTAAGGTGAGTTTTAACATGACTCTTTGTTCACTAGATAGTTTATCCAATGCTTTTAGTAATGCTGCTTTTAGCATAACTTCCGCGGCTGGTTTTTCTGCGCTATTAATATCTATTTCAGGCTCTATTATCGGGATTAAACCTTTAGCTAGAATTTGTTTGGCGACATCAAATTGCTGGGCAACAATGTCATTAATGCCTTGTTGGTTCGCTAACTTGATGACAGAGCGCATTTTTGTACCAAATACACCTTGGGAAACGGCTTTATCAAGTAATGAATCGAGATCGGGTATTGACTTCATTAATTGCACATCGTTAACTTCATCACAAAGACCTTTATCAACTTTAAGAAAAGGAACAATCTGTTTCTCTTGCCAAAGGTATTGAGCAGAGGATTTTCCTTCAAACTCTCTATCCAAGGTATTTTCGAATAAAATAGCACCTAAGATACGTTCGCCAGTAAAGCTAGCATTGGTGACGATACGCGTGCGCATTTGATGAACTAAATCGTACATTTGCTCATCATTAGTAAATTCACTATTTTCTATTCCATATAAAGCAAGGGCTTTTGGTGTACTGCCACCACTTTGGTCAAGGGCTGCAATAAATCCATCTTCAGAGATCACTTTTTCAAGCATTGATGCTTTAGATCCTGATTCATTAGACATAACTATCTCCTTAGGCTTGAGTTTTTCATATCGCTTGAAGCTCAATTATTTTTTCGATGCATTAATTTATGTATGCTTATAAGCATACATTGCTGAGTATAGTGTTATTTTATTGTTTTGTTTACATTAAAAAGTTATAGCCTAATAATTATAGTGTTACCTTATTTATTAGGCTTATATGCCAAACCACTTCAATAGACGAGTGTCAGTTGAGTGTGCATTTGAGTGGTTTGGGTATTTGGCAGTTATTACTGTGATTTTGCTCTTTGCTCAAGAATGTCTACCGCAGGTAATTTTTTGCCCTCTAAGAACTCTAGGAAAGCACCGCCACCGGTTGAGATATAAGAAACTTTATCTTTGATATTGTATTTATCTACAGCGGCTAACGTATCGCCACCACCGGCAATTGAAAAAGCTGCACTGTCAGCAATTGCATTTGCAATGGTTTCTGTGCCTTGACCGAATTGGTCAAACTCAAATACTCCAACGGGGCCATTCCACACAATAGTGCCAGCACCTTTGATGATTTCTGCTAACGCTGCTGCTGATTCAGGGCCAATATCAAAAATCATTTCGTCATCACTTACATCGCTTACTTTTTTCAAGCTCGCTTTAGCTGTTGGTGAAAACTCATTAGCAACAACAACGTCAGTAGGCACTGGAATATCGCCATTGTTTGCTTGGGCTTGTTGGGTTAAACGTTGTGCTTCTGCAACTAAATCAGCTTCGAATAATGACTTTCCAACGTTATGGTTTGCAGCCGATATAAATGTGTTTGCAATGCCGCCACCAACAATGAGTTGATCGACAATGCTTGATAGTGATTCTAAAACCGTTAACTTTGTCGATACTTTAGAGCCACCTACAATGGCTACTAATGGGCGAGCAGGATTATCAAGCGCTTTGCCTAAAGCATCTAATTCACCTACAAGTAATGGGCCTGCACAGGCAATAGGGGCAAACTTTGCCACACCATGTGTGCTAGCTTGTGCGCGATGGGCAGTACCAAAAGCGTCCATGACAAAGACATCACAAAGGCTAGCCAGTTGCTTGGCTAATGCATCGTCATTTTTCTTTTCGCCTTGATTAAAGCGCACATTTTCAAGAATAATTAATTCACCGGCTGCTATTTCTACACCGGATAAATAGTCAGTTACTAAACGAACAGGGTAATTAATCGCGCTAGCTAAGTAATCAGCAACGGGCTTTAACGAGTATTCTTCATTGTACTCGCCTTCAGTTGGACGACCAAGGTGAGACATCACCATGACTTTAGCGCCTGCTTCTAGCGCTTGTTTTATCGTTGGCAATGCTGCTTGTAATCGAGCATCTGAGGTAATTTTTCCTGCTTGAACAGGAACGTTTAAATCTTCACGGATTAAAACGCGCTTATTGGCTAAATCTACATTAGCCATGTTAATAATTGTCATGTTTGACTCCACATAAATAGTAATTCTGTATGATTAATCTTTTTCTAAACAGTCGGTTGTTTTTAACGAAAATTCGGCTAATAAATCATGAATAAAGCGGTTTAATTCACCTGCCATTAAGGCAAAGTCAGCATCGAGTTTAGCCACGATGTCATCGCTATCAATATCTTCATTTTGATCCTGTATCACATCGAAAAACTTAATGCGCTTAATTGATAAATCATCACATAGCATGAAAGATAATGATTCATCCCATTCTAGGGCAACTTTAACCATATACTTGTCAGCATCTAAATGAGATTTAATTTCGTCACTTTCTAAGTCTTGATTTTTAACTCGGATCACCGCGCCGTCATCACCTAAGGCATTGAATTCTGCTTCCATGCCCAATTGAAATTTTGCCCCTAAATCTTTTTTAACGAGCCAATCTGTCATGGTTTCATCGGCTTGAACATCAGGCTCTAAACTGGTTACGGGTAAAGTACCTAATACTTTGCGAAGTAGTGCTAATAAATCTTCAGCTTTACCGCGCGCACTAGCGTTAATGACAATAATGTTATCTTTAGGGCTGATATACGCATGAGTATCTGAGATACGAGAAAAAGCACGGGGTAATAATTCAAAGATAATATCTTCTTTAAATTGTTCTTTTTCTTTTTTAGTGGCGCCGCGCCCTTGTTCTTGCTCAAGCAGGTTAATTTTTTCTTCAACCATATCTTTTATAACGGGAGCGGGTAATATTTTTTCTTCTTTACGTGCGCAAATTAAAAAGCTGCCGTTAGCACTGTGAATACATGATTGACCATGTTTACCTAGTGCATTAACCCAGCCAAAGTGAGCAAGCTCTGTAGAGCCACAAGGAGTAAAAAGGTGCTCAGATAGGTGTTTTTCTAAGTCTTGCTCTGAATGTTCAAAAGGGCGAGTGAAAGCGAAAAAATATAGGTTCTTAAACCACATAAATTGGATCCTAGGTAATAACTGCTAGTATTTAAAAAAAGCCATATTACCTGAAAACAATAACTGAAAATAGTGTTGAAAAAAAACAAATAGGCAACTAACTTCTCATATCAGGGATAATGATGTGATAACTTAAGCCTTGCTCTTTTTCGCTACTCGCTTCAATGGTGCCGTTAAGGGTATCAACAACTAAATTACTGACAATATGTGTACCTAAGCCTGTGCCGCCTTTCTCTGCCTTAGTGGTATAAAAGGGGTCAAATAAGTGTTCTAACGCTTTTGGCGATATGCCATGACCATTGTCACGAAAATCCATATGCAGCTTGTGTTGAGTAAAGTGAACATCAATATCAATTTCACCGCGATTAATCCCTTCAAAACCATGAGTGATTGAGTTAATTATTAAGTTAATCATTATTTGTGCGATAGCACCGGGGTGTGAGTATATTTCAATACTTTCATCACAATGCACCTTGATGCAATGACTGGTTTGCTTTAATTTTGGATGAAGTGAGTGAATTATTTCATCCAGGTATTTAGCAACATTGATTAACCTTATTTTATCGCTAGTTTGATCGACAGCAACATGCTTAAAGCTGGTGATTAATTCTGAAGCTCTTTTTAAATTTGCAGTGAGTAATTCGGTGCTTTGATTGGCATTGCTGATAAATTTATCAATAGCTTGCTTTGAAATTTTTTTCTGATTTAAGCCTTCTTGTAGTTGTGCAATGGTATCTAGCAGGTAACTTGCTGAGGTGATGCTAATCCCAATAGGGGTGTTGATTTCATGGGAGATCTCCGCAGATAACATGCCTAAAGATGCCATTTTTTCAGCTTCTAATAAACGTTCTTTCGCCTTATTAAGCTCTAAAATTGAATTTTTTAATTCTGTATTGGTGGTTAGTAGTGTCTGTTCTGTTTTACTGCGTCGTATATTTTCTTCTTTGAGCGTTTGTTGATGCGATAACAGCTTTTGTTGCTGTACTTCCATTTTTAACATTGTGTTACTTAAGGAAGAGGTTTTTTTAGCCACTTCTTGCTCTAACTGTATGTTTTGCTCATCTAGTCTTTCGTTAGCGAGATTGGTTTCTTGCTCTGATAAGGCGAGTTTGTCTTTATAATCAACCAGTTCATCAATTAAATTATTGTAGGCATCTCCTAACACGTTGAGTTCGTTTTTTTCATAATTCATGGCATGAAGTTTAGAGGCTTCCGGGTCATCTAAGTCAACTTGTCTAATTTGTTCTGTAAGCTCTTGCAATGGAGTGGTGAGTAACTGATTAAAAGCGAGTGTGAATAAAAAAACTAAGAAGGCTGTTTTTACAATAGCATTACCAATAAGAAAATAAATACCAACTTCAATGCGGCTAAAAATAACGGCATTACTTGATAATAAGGTCACTCTGCCTACTGAGGTCGTTCGTCCTGAAAACTCAAAAATAAGTGGAAAAGAATGGCCAAATAGTCCTTCCGTGATAGAGCTTATCCCTTGAGCCTCGCCGCTTATTCCTTCTTCGTTATCAATGTTGAGTTTTTCTGGAGATATTGCTTCACCTAACTGGGTGATAATATTGTTAGCTTCATCAGTAACTGTGATGCCTTTTATCATAGGAATAGCAACTAAACCTTCTGAAATGTCGATAGCTTGTTGGGTGTTTAGCTCCCACACAGCACGCGTTAAGCTGCCGCTAATGGTTTTCTCTAAGGTTAGTAGCTCACTGTTGATGTGATTTTTGGTATTAAAGTATTCAGCAACAATTTGAATGCCTGTGACACTCACCGTCAAAATAAAATAAAAGGAGAGTACTCTGGTGAGTAGTTTGCGTGAAATACTGGTAATTTTCATATAGCTGTCTTAATGAACCTATGTAAATACAATAAAGCTATGTACTTTATATTTTGATTCTAGCGAGTTTTTCTGAGGTAGAAAACAATTTTACCAACTTTAATTCTTTTCTGAAATTTATCCGCTAGTTAATCAGCCATGAGTATTGCAGCAAAGTCATAAATCAGTAACATGGGCAATATTTTTCAATGTTGTCATATTTATGTAATAAAATGGTAATAATATGTTCGCCAATATTTAGCTTACTGGATCATTAATCGAGTAAGTGACAACAATTTAGAATAAATTTAACAGCAAAAATTAAGGTGAAAACATGAAACTAGCAAAAACTACATTAGGCTTAGCCGTTTTTTCTGCTCTGTCATTCTCTGCCATGGCAGAAGAGTTACCGAGTGTTGATATTTATGGTCGAGCTGACATGTCTATTCAATCATCTGACGAAGGCGAAGGTAGCTTTTCTGAAATTAAAAGTAATGCTTCTCGCATTGGGCTTAAAGGTGATTATAAGATAAATGACTCATTAACAGTGGTTTATAAAGCTGAATTTGAAGTTGATTTAGACGGCGATAGTGACGACGTTTGGAAAGCACGTAATCAATATGTTGGCTTAAAAGGTGACTTTGGTGAAGTGTTGCTTGGTAAAAATGACACTATGTTGAAACAGTCGCAAGGTAAAACTGATCTCTTTAGTGATCATAATGCTGATATTAAATACCTTTGGGTGGGCGAAAATCGTTTAAGCGATACCCTTACCTATAAATCGCCAAAATTTAACGGCTTCCAGTTAGGGGCAACTTATGTTGCAGAAGATGAAGTTGACGGTAAAGATGCTTTATCTGTTGCCGCGTTTTATGGTGATAAAAAACTGAAAAAGAGTAAAATTTTCGCATCAGTAGCGATGGACTCAGAAGTGAAAGGTAAGTCGAAAGATGGCGCTGCCAGCGGATACTTCGACACCGTTAGAGCCACAGTGCAAGGTAAACTTGCAGGCTTTACTGTTGGTTTAATGGTACAAAACCAAGAGAACATAGACACAGGTGCAGAAATGGACGGTGTTATGGTTTCAGCTAAATACAGTATTGGTGCTGCAACATTAAAAGGGCAATACCAATTAGCGGATCACAAAGATGGTGATGATCGTAGTGGCATTACTGCTGGTGTAGATTATAAGTTAGCTAAAAGCACTAAGCTTTATGCCTTTTATACTAGCTTTGACCTAGACACAGATAATGACGAAGACTATTTAGCAGCGGGTATTCAATACAACTTCTAAGTTGGTATTAATACTTGACGAAAAGCCGCTTTTGCGGCTTTTTTGTTAGTTTTAAATAGCTAATTCTCTTGCTATTGTTAAGATTGGTAATTATTTAATCGATTGTCACAAAAATGTCACGTTTACGGTGCACAATAACACTACTATTAATTACATGAAGTAACTTAAGGCGTATGTATGAGTGGATACATTTTAGTTGTTGAAGATGAAACCCCTATCAGAGAGATGATCACTTTTGTGTTAGAACAAAATGGATTTAACTCCGTTGAAGCGAGTGATATCAAACAAGCAATGGACAATATTGTTGAGCCTTATCCTGATTTGATTTTGCTCGACTGGATGTTACCAGGAGGCACAGGCGTTAAACTTGCTCAGTCTTTAAAGCAAAATGAATTTACCCGCAATATCCCTATTATTATGCTTACAGCTCGTGCTGATGAAGATGATAAAGTGAAAGGGTTAGATGCCGGTGTTGATGACTATGTCACTAAACCTTTTTCTCCTAAAGAATTGATTGCAAGGATTAAAGCTGTAATACGTCGAGTTTCTCCAACATTACTAGCCGAAAAGGTTGAATTTCATGGCTTGAAATTAGACCCTGTTTCACATCATGTCACCATTAATAATGAAGCTTTAGATCTTGGCCCGACTGAGTTTAGGTTGCTGCACTTTTTTATGACGCATACCGAGCGCGTATATTCTAGAGAGCAATTGCTTGATAATGTATGGGGGACAAATGTTTATGTTGAAGATAGAACCGTTGATGTACATATCAGGCGTTTGCGAAAAGCCATATCGGGTGCTGGACATGAAGAATTTATTCAAACGGTGCGAGGTGCTGGGTATCGTTTTTCTGGCAAAGTGAAAACGAGCTAAGCTATTTCCTTATTATTTTCATGCGCTGATTGCTAGCTTTATCTAGCTTGCTTATTAACGCGCGTGATAGACACTTAATATTCAGCTTTTATTAACCGTATTAGCATTGCGTTACCTTTTAAAATACTATTGTTAAGTATGTGAATTCCCTATGTCCAACCAATCAACATTATGTGCAGTTCATTCTGTCAAAGAAACAAAAGAAGCCACCAGCCAAGATAAACATGATTTCCGTTTTCATTCCGGTATTGAAGCTTTGCCAGATGCGGCCTTAGTGCTATCACCAGAGCTTGTTATTTTAGCTGGAAATAAAAAAGCGCAGCGTTTATTAGGGGTAAGGTTTCCTGACAATGTCGGTCAGCATATTACCGAATTATTGACAGCACCAGAATTTGCTGACTATTTGGCGCAAGATCATTTTGATACGCCTTTGTCAGTTGTTTCTCCGTTAAACGACGAACTCCAATTAGAAATTTCGGTGATGGCATTTGGTTATGAACGTGTCATATTGATTGCCAGAGCTATTGCTAAGTACCATAGATTAAAAAGAATGCGCCGTGAGTTCGTTGCCAATGTTTCCCATGAGTTAAAAACGCCACTGACAGTTGTACGCGGTTACGTGGAAATGATTCAAGAAACTGAGCATGCATTAGATCCTCATTGGCAAAAAGTCTTTGGCACCATTGAAGGTCAAGTCAGCCGTATGGAGCGCTTGGTTGAACAGTTGCTAAGTTTGTCAAAAGTTGAAAACAATCGTGATGATATAGACATGGATCAGGTTAATATGCCGTTTGTGATCAAGAACTTGGTTGAAGATGCTAAATGGCTAAATCAAGAGAAATGTCATGAAATACGGGCAAATATCACCGATGAGTTTGGTGTTTATGGTATTGAAACCGAATTAAAAAGTGCTTGTGCAAATTTAATATCAAATGCGATTGCTTATACCCCTACCCAAGGCGTTATTGATGTTAGCTGGCAACGTAATGGCGATAAAATGATCTTCAGTGTTAAAGATAATGGTGATGGTATAAAAGCAGAACATGTTAACCGATTAACAGAGCGCTTTTATCGTATTGATAAATCACGCTCTCGAGATACAGGTGGCTCAGGTTTAGGTTTAGCGATTGTCAAACATGTTCTCTTGCATCATAAAGCTGAGCTTGTCATCACCAGTGAATGGGGCAAGGGCAGCGAATTTGCTATCTATTTTGATGAAGCGGTAGTGTTATAACCGCTTCACTCAACTCACCTAGTAATATCTACCATTAAGTCATCAGCTATGTGCTCTAATGCCGAAACTAGCGTATCAACATCAGCTTCATTCATGGCAACC
>JAPHTO010000150.1 GCA_026196955.1 Colwellia sp.
ACAACGTTGATAGGTCAGGTGTGTAAGGGTTGTGAGGCCTTGAGCTAACTGATACTAATTGCCCGTGAGGCTTAACCATACAACACCCAAGTGGTTTTGTTGATTAAGACTGACATGAAAACATCACGTACTTACGTGTTACTTGAATAGAAAACAGAGTTTTTTATATTTATATCGATTTTCCAAGATTGTAACCTTTTTTGTTTAGCGACAATAGCGCTGTGGCCCCACCTGACTCCATTCCGAACTCAGCAGTGAAACGCAGTAGCGCCGATGGTAGTGTGGGAGTTCCCATGTGAGAGTAGGACATTGCTAAACTTCTATTTAGAAAAACCCGCAACAATGTTGCGGGTTTTTTGCTTTTTAAATGTCAAGCCCACAGCCTTTCTGTGGGCTTTTTGTATTTAAGCTTGGTAAAATAATTGAGCATTTTATGGAGTCAATTAGTTAAATGAGAAAACTATTAACTTCCCCTGTTAATATAATGGCATTATCAGATGCTGAAAGTAGTATATATAATAAATCCTTATCCTTTATTTCAGAGCTGAGTTTAAATTTAATGGCGGTGAAGGTAACGCATCACCCAAAAGATTTTTTGGGTTGGTGTACTGAGCTTTTATCGTTGTGTCAAAACGGTATCAATCGTGATTTGCTTGAAACAAACCAATTTAAGCCACTAGAAAAGCTAGAGCAACTATTAGCACTCGGTATAAGTGTTAGCCAGTTAAAAATGTTACGTATTGCCCCTTGGTCTTTGTTTGTTGGTTTTATCGAGCAACAGGCTGAAAGTCATGCGCTAGAAGAACGATTCGCTCTATTAAACTATATAAAACAGCTTAATGGCTGCTCGCTTTCTGACATGTCTGAAAGTGACCGTTTAGCTTATGCTGGTAAACATACTAATAATCACCACTACACTCAGTATGACTTTGATGTTGAGTGGTTTGCGTCAACCAAAGGGGCTAAAGTTTTTCATACCTTGTTAGCAGAAAATCCTGAAAGTTTTTATCGGGCATTGGACAATATCCCTTTAACGGGCGATGTTACCCCAGAGCAATATAGGGCTTTTACCAGTGCTTATAAGGCTATATTTACCAACTATACAAAAAATAACACTGATGGTGAGAAAGCGCCCTTGGCCCCTGCAACTCGGTTGTTGGCCATGAGAAGGCCTGATCAATTTATCGCACTAACAAATGCTAAGCTAGAGGTGATTTGTCAAGGGTTAGGTTTAGTGAAGTTTACCGGTTTTGATTTTGACAGTTATTGGCAAGAGCTGGTAGCGACAATTCGAACTTGTGCTTGGTGGCATCAAACAGAGCCAAGAAATGAAAATGAGCGTAAAATATGGCAAGCACGGGTTATTTTAATCGATTTGTTTTTATTTTCAGCTCAGGATCTTGCTGCTAACTCTAATTATATTCGCCTACGTGACAAAGCGCTGAATAAGCCTGTGCGAAGTAGTAGCTTAACTAAGCGTAGTAGTGTGAAGTTGACTATTGAAGAACAAGTAGAACGTGCTTTAGCGGCAGAAGGTATTCCTGAATACCTTAAAGAGAAACGTGAGTCTATTATCAATGGGGTGAAAAAGGGTAAAAGCCCAGAGCAAGTCATTACTTTAATGAGAGCTATTTTTGGGTAGTGTTATAAGCATGATATTCGAATGACGTAATTAAAAGTCCGCCGTTAACAACGGCGGGCTTTTTAATTTACCACTCTAGTGTTAATCAACCGTTATGCTTGCTTCACTCATTAGCACGGCATTACCACCAACTCGAATAGTTAAATCTTTACTTTGTTTGTTATCCATTTCGACATAGAACATACTTTTTCTAGCATCATTTGCACCACGTTGAATCGCAAATACATGTGTGCCAGCTTGGATATGTGCATGATCACAGATATGGTTAGCAAAAGCTGCAATAGCCCCCCCTATAGGTGGATCTTCATGGTGCGCAATAGCAGGGCCTAGTAAGCGGGCATGAAAATCGGCAGGGTTATTATCTGTATTGTTGGCAAAGAGTAGGATTTCTTGAGCTAGCGAGCTTGGTGCGGATGAATTACTCCAAGCCGCTTCGTTGAATTTTGCTTCACGAATAGCGCTATAAGACATAATTGGCACAACTAAGTAGGGAACACCACAAGAAACAATCAATGGGCGATAGTGATCAAAGCCAATGTCAGCAGGGCTAAGTGATAGCATTGCCGCTAGCTCTTCAGTTGTAGGTGTGTAATAGTCAATCGCTGAATGAGTGTTATATGTTTGCTGTACAAGTCCCGCTTGGTTACTTGCGTTTTTACTGACATAAGTGTCGATTACTTGGGTGGAATTACCCCAAGTCGCTTTTAGTGAAATTAAAGTATGTTGATCTTTTAATGAAACCTGCCCTGTTTGAGCAAGAACAAAACTTGCGGCTAAAATTGAATGCGTACTTGTTGGCATTTGCTCAAGCTTAGAAAAGGCTTTGATTTCTTTTATATGTGCATGCTCTGTTGGCAAAAGAAACACAGTGGCACTGGCGTTTAATTCGCTAGCGATTTGTTGCATTTTCTGTTCAGTTAAGCCACTTGCATCGGTAAATACGGGGACAGGTACACCATGAAATGGTTGATCAGTAAAAACATCGGTAATGTAATAGCTATAATTCATGTCTTTTCCTTATGCCGCCAGTTGGATTGTATTGCCGTTAAGGCGAACAGGGTAAGTGTTTATGCGTACACTATTATCTTCTAAACACTCACCTGTGCTTAAGTCAAAGTGTTGTTTATAAAGTGGTGAGGCAACAACCAGTTTATCGTCAATACTACCTGTGATACCGCGTGATAGAGTATTTGCTTGGCTAAATGGGCAGTAATTATCAATGGCATAAAACTCGTGTGCTTGCTTGTCAGAGTGTTTCGTTACACGAAAGATAGCGATTTGTTTATTATTCACTAATGCGCAGCGACCCATGCTAGGCAGTATGTCATCAAGCGCGCAAATATCGAGCCATTGTTGTGTAGATGTAGATGATGTCATCGGAGTATAACCTCTTATTATAGTTGTTCAGCAGATGCTTCAACACTCTTTTCACTAGCAAGTGCTGGGCGTATTTGCTGACGTTCAGTAGTGAAAATGACGTTGTCATCATGTAACTTGCTATTGATAAAGTGATCAAAGCGTTTCATTTTCTCAGGATCATCAATGGTGGTTTTCCACTCACATTGATAAGTACCAACAATATTAGTCATTTCTTGTTCTAACTCTTGGGCAAGGCCTAGTTTGTCATCGATAACGACAGACTTTAAATACTCAAGCCCACCTTCCATGTTATCCATCCATACCGATGTTCTTTGCAAACGATCAGCGGTGCGAATATAAAACATAAAGAAGCGATCTATATATTGGATTAACTCAACATCACTTAAATCTGAAGCAAATAAATCAGCATGACGAGGCTTCATACCACCATTACCACAAACATACATGTTCCAACCATTCTCGGTGGCTATAACACCCACATCTTTACTCTGCGCTTCAGCACACTCACGCGTACAGCCAGAAACGGCCATTTTTAATTTATGAGGTGAGCGTAAGCCTTTGTAGCGATTTTCTAATAAAATTGACATACCCATAGAGTCTTGCACGCCGTAACGACACCAAGTTGAGCCAACACAAGATTTAACCGTGCGTAAAGATTTACCATAGGCATGACCTGTTTCGAAGCCTGCATCGACAAGCTCTCGCCAAATCATAGGTAATTGCTCTGAGCGCGCACCAAATAGGTCAACTCGTTGACCACCGGTGATTTTGGTATAAAGGTTATATTTTTGTGCGACTTCACCGAGCACAATAAGTTTTTCAGGGGTAATTTCACCGCCAGCCACACGAGGTACAACCGAATAGGTACCGTCTTTTTGCATGTTACCCATGTAATAATCGTTAGTATCTTGCAAGCCATGTAAATTGTCATCAAGTACATGATCATTCCAACAAGAAGCAAGTACAGAAGCCGCGGTAGGCTTACAGATATCACAACCTAAACCTGTCCCATGATTTGCTAACAATTCATCAAAGGTTTTGATTTTTTCAACACGAACAATGTTATATAAATCTTGTCGGGTGTAAGCAAAGTGTTCGCAAAGGTCGGTATTTACTTCAACACCTTGCTTTTCTAATTCACTATTTAATACTTGTGTGACTAAAGCTGTACAACCGCCACAACCTGTTGCTGCCTTAGTGCATGATTTAATAGCAGCCATATCACAAGCACCTGCTTGTACGGCTTCAACTACGTCAGCTTTGCTAACATTCATACATGAACATAGCACGGCAGAGTCGGGTAGTGCTTCAACGCCGATACCGCTTGATGAGCCATCAACACTCGGTAAAATTAACCCCTCAGGCTCGCTGGGAAGTTCCATTTTATTGAGCATAAACTGCAGTAATGAGCCGTACTCCGCAGCATCACCAATGAGCACAGCTCCGAGTAAGTATTTATCGTCTTCACTCACCACTATCTTTTTATAAATTTCTTCACGATCGTTGACATAGGTATAACTGCGAGCGTTTGGCGTACTGCCATGTGCATCACCAATTGAAGCAACATCAACACCCATCAGTTTTAATTTGGTACTCATATCAGCACCGGCAAATTCACTGGTGCCAGTGCCTGTTAAATGATCTACAGCTGCTTGCGCCATGGCATTACCTGGCGCAATTAGACCAAAAATTTTATTGTCCCAAAGTGCCACTTCACCAATGGCATAAATATCTGCATCAGAAGTGAGACAATTATTGTTGATGACCACACCACCACGTGCGCCCATGCCTAACCCCGCATTACGGGCTAATTCATCGCGAGGGCGGATACCCGCAGAGAACACAATAATATCTGTGTTTAATTCTTGGCCATCAGCAAAGCTCATTTTATGCACTGTTTCGTCACCATCGCTAATATTTTGGGTGTTTTTCTGAGTATGTACGCTAACACCTAAATCTTGGATTTTTTTGCGAAGCATTGCACCGCCGCCGTCATCAACTTGCACGGCCATTAAGCGCGGAGCAAATTCAACCACGTGGGTTTCTAACTCTAAATCCATCAGCGCTTTTGCGGCTTCTAAGCCAAGTAGACCACCGCCTATTACTGCACCTACTTTGGCTGATTTTGCCGCCGCAGTTATTTTTTCTAAATCATCAATGGTGCGATAAACAAAAATATTGTCGCGTTGATGACCAGGCACAGGGGGCACAAAAGGAAAAGAGCCGGTCGCTAAAATAATTTTGTCATAGCTGACTTCTAAGCCTGACTCACTTATGACAAGACGTTTAAAGCGATCTATGTTAGTTACTTTATCGCCAGTATGTAAAACGAAGCCATTACTTGGGTAGAAGTTATCCTTCACCATATTGATATCAGCTACATCTTGATTTTTAAACCAGCTGGTGAGGTGTACTCTATCGTATGCAGGTATTGGCTCTTCACCAAAAACAGTGACTTGGTACTCTTCACTTTGCCCGCTACTTACCAAGGCTTCTAAAAAGTTATGCCCTACAGGACCATTGCCTATTACTACTAATTTTACTTTATCGCTCATTTTTACTTACCGCATGTTGCGTTATCTTGATAGTGATATCGCAAATAATGTACCAAGGAGGTTTAATTTTTAATTGTTTGATAATTAACGACTATTTGAAAAATCAAAATATTCTCTATTTTTAATATGCATAGTTGCGGGGCGAAAAATATTTATTTGCACAGCATGAGTGCAAAGATAAATTTATCTGGCGTTGAGTTAAATATTTCTTATTGCTTGTGACTTTTTACTGTTGAAATGGCCAAAAAATCAGTTAAATAAATGATGCTAAGTAATGAGAGTATTACTAGTAAAGCAAGCTTGTTCTTGGTTACAATAACCTAATTACTATTTTCAAACTGAATGGATTTATCATGTCTCTCTCTGTTGTCATTCTTGCTGCGGGTAAAGGTACTCGTATGCGCTCTTCTTTACCCAAAGTACTGCATGCTGTTGCTGACAAGCCGATGGTAAGTCATGTTATTGATAGTGCTCGCCAACTTGGCGCAAAGAATATTTATGTAGTGTATGGCTTTGGTGGTGATGTACTCAAAGCATCTATTACGGGAGACGACTTAACCTTTGTTGAGCAGGCAGACCAGTTAGGGACAGGACATGCGGTTGATCAAGCGTCACCATTTTTAAAAGATGATGAAGATGTCTTAGTATTATACGGTGATGTACCACTGACAAAAGTATCAACGTTAGACAGCTTGCTACAAGTGAAACCAGAAAATGGTATGGCGTTGCTTACCGTCCATCTTGCTAACCCTACAGGTTATGGCCGCATTGTTCGACAAGCAGATAAAGTCGTGGGTATTATTGAGCAAAAAGATGCCAGCCCAGAGCAACTAGCTATAAATGAAGCTAACACTGGTATTTTATTGGCCAATGGTGGTGATTTAAAGCGTTGGTTAAGTGGGCTATCTAATGATAATGCCCAAGGTGAATATTATTTAACCGATATTATCGCCACAGCACATAATGAAGGTAAAGAAATTGCTACAGCACACCCAGAAACAGAAATTGAAGTTGAAGGTGCCAATAACCGTGTACAACTTGCAGCCCTTGAGCGTGCTTATCAAGCGCGTTTAGCTGAAGAGCTGATGATAGCAGGGGCAAGTTTACGTGATCCTGCACGTATTGATATACGAGGCGACTTGTTTGTCGGTAGCGAGGTTAGCATTGATATTAACTGCATATTTGAAGGCGCAGTAGAGTTAGCGAACGGTGTTAAAATAGGCGCTAACTGTATTCTTAAAAACTGTTCAATCTCTGAAAATGTTGAAATAAAACCTAATACCATTATTGAAGATGCCGTCATTGGTGAAAACTGTTCTGTTGGTCCTTTTGCGCGCATTCGTCCTGGTACCATAATGAATAAAGACTCTCACGTGGGTAACTTTGTTGAAATGAAAAAGTCTACCTTAGGCGAGGGCAGTAAGGCAGGTCATTTAACTTATCTTGGCGACACTATAGTGGGTAAAAATGTCAATATTGGCGCAGGCACAATTACCTGTAACTATGATGGCGTAAATAAATCACAAACCATCATCGATGATAATGCCTTTATAGGCTCAAATAGCTCACTTGTTGCACCAGTCTTTATTGGTAGTACAGCAACAATTGGTGCAGGCTCTGTGATTGCCAAAGATGTAGACAATGATGACTTAGCCGTGGCACGAGGCAAGCAGCGCAACATTAAAAACTGGCAACGCCCAGCGAAAAAGTAAGCATTTGCTCAAGGTTAATTTTAAGACATACCTAGTTTATCGCTAAGTATGTCTTTTTTATTGTGTCTATTAAGCGCAGGATAAAATTGTCGGTTATATTGCAATAACTTTCGATTTGAAACATAATATCGCTCAAAATGAAAGTTTGCAGAAGTTAAGTTTCAAAAAATATGTCAAAAAGAAATACTCAACAACGTCGTCACCGTATTATTGCCGATCTAAATCTTAGCGGCGAAGTGAGTGTTGACAGCCTTGCCAAGCAATTTGATATTTCAGAAGTTACCATACGCAAAGATCTTGCGGCACTAGAAAATAGTGGCCTATTATTGAGGCGCTATGGCGGAGCGATTGCTTTACCCAGCGAAATCACAGAGCTGAAAAGTGAAAAGCTTTCTAAGCAGAAGAAGATTATTGCGAAACATGCAGCGACGTTAATTCGAGATCACAATCGCATCATTATTGATAGTGGTCAAACAACGTCAGCGCTAGTCTCAGAGCTAAGTGCTAAAAAAGGTTTAGTTGTCATGACAAATGCCTTAAGCATAGCTAATGAAATACATGCCTTAGAAAATGAACCCACGTTATTAATGACTGGCGGTACTTGGGATGCCAATTCCGAAGCATTTCAAGGGCAAGTTGCAGAGCAAGTATTGCGCTCTTATGATTTTGACCAACTTTTTATTGGTGCTGATGGTATCGACATTGAACGAGGCACAACAACTTTCAATGAACTCATAGGCTTAAGTCGTGTGATGGCAGAAGTTGCGCGCGAAGTCATCGTTATGGTTGAGTCAGATAAAATAGCCAAAAAAATACCTAACCTAGAGTTAGGTTGGCAACAAATACACACCCTCATTACTGATGATGATTTGCCTGATCCAGTAAGAAAGCAGCTAGTAGCTCAAGGCGTAAATTTAATATGCGCCAAAGCAACTATTTAAAAAATAAAGGATAAATACTATGTGTGGAATAGTAGGTGCAGTAGCACAACGTGACGTAGCAGATATTTTAGTTGAAGGGCTGAGGCGCTTAGAGTATCGCGGCTATGATTCAGCAGGGGTTGCTACTATTGACCAGCAAAACCAATTAGCTAGCACTAAACGCTTAGGAAAAGTGCAAGAATTAGCACAAGCGTTACAAGAGACACCATTAAATGGTGGTACTGGCATAGCCCATACACGTTGGGCAACACATGGCTCTCCAAGTGAAGTGAATGCTCACCCTCATGTGTCAAATAACACAATTGCCGTGGTTCATAATGGTATTATTGAAAACCATGATGAGTTACGTACTCGTTTGCAAGGTTTAGGATATGAGTTTATTTCTCAAACTGATACGGAAGTCATTACTCATCTTGTTCATCATGAATTGCAAACTAGTGAAACATTACTTGCCGCGGTACAAAAAACCGTTAAACAACTTGAAGGTGCTTACGGCACTGTTGTGATGGATGCGCGTGATAAAGAGCGCATTATTGTTGCTCGCTCTGGTAGCCCTTTAGTTATTGGTTATGGTTTAGGTGAAAACTTCATTGCTTCAGATATGATGGCACTATTACCCGTCACACGTCGTTTTTCATTTTTAGAAGAAGGCGATGTGGCAGAAGTTACGCGTTTTGAAGTAAACGTTGTTGATCTCAATGGTCAAAGTGTTGAGCGTGAGATAAAAGAAACTGAAGCGACTAATGATGCTGGCGATAAAGGTGAGTATCGTCATTACATGCTAAAAGAAACCTATGAACAACCAACGGCTATTCGCAACTCACTTGAAGGGCGATTGATTGGTGGCGTTCTTGATATTAATACCTTTGGCGAAGGCGCAGATGAAATATTTAAAGAAATAGAACATGTGCAGATTATTGCTTGTGGCACCAGTTACCACTCAGGTATGGTGGCGCGCTATTGGTTAGAAGAGCTTGCAGGTGTTTCGTGTAATATCGAAATAGCCAGTGAATTTAGATACCGTAAATCTTTTGTACCCAAAAATTCACTTATCGTCACTATTTCACAATCGGGCGAAACCGCAGATACCTTGGCTGCGTTGCGCTTAGCAAAGGAAATTGGTTATAAATCAAGCCTTGTTATATGTAACGTTCCTGGCTCGTCATTAGTGCGCGAATCAGATTTAGCCTTTATGACTAAAGCGGGTGCCGAAATTGGTGTCGCTTCTACTAAAGCATTTACCACGCAATTAGTGGGCTTAATGATGATGACACTTGCGATTGGCCAACATCACGGTATGTCTGATGACAAACAAGCTGACATTGCACAAGCGTTAATGACACTACCAACAAAATTAGATGAAGTGTTAGCGCTTGCTTCTTCTATCGAAGGTTTAGCGGAAGATTTTGCTGATAAACATCATGCTTTATTCTTAGGGCGTGGCGATCAATACCCCATTGCAATGGAAGGTGCGCTTAAGCTGAAAGAAATTTCATATATTC
Organism: Colwellia sp.; assembly: GCA_026196955.1. Lineage (GTDB taxonomy): Bacteria > Pseudomonadota > Gammaproteobacteria > Enterobacterales > Alteromonadaceae > Colwellia. The sequence continues at coordinate 9,733 of JAPHTO010000150.1, forward strand.
ATGCAGAAGCTTATGCCGCAGGTGAATTAAAACACGGACCATTGGCACTTATTGATGCTGAAATGCCAGTGATAGTTGTAGCGCCACAAAATGACTTAATTGAAAAATTAAAATCAAATGTAGAAGAAGTGCGTGCTCGTGGCGGTTTAATGTATGTTTTTGCCGACAGCAAGGCGAACTTTACCAGTGATGACACAATGAAGGTAATTGATGTACCTGTTTGCGATGATCTCATTGCTCCTATTGTTTATACCTTGCCATTACAATTACTCTCTTACTATGTGGCCATCATAAAAGGCACAGATGTTGATCAGCCTCGTAACTTGGCGAAGTCAGTGACTGTTGAATAAGTGTTTGAATTAAATGTGTTTTATTGTTAAAGAATAGATTGAATCTCTTGATTACAAAAGCGACCTTCTCTTTGAGAGGTCGCTTTTTTGTTCCTTGATAATTAAAAACCTCAATGATCTTCCTCTAATAATGTAGGCTCCTTTTATTTAGAAAATAAAGTAAGAAGAGAAATGTTAATCAAAGATGAAATTAAGAAAAAGTGCCTAAAGAAGTCTCTATGTTTATTTGGCCATTACAGTACACTATAGGTGTGAATAATTTCGGTTGCTATTAAGCTAATTGCTCACACTTATAGCCAACACCGTATACTGAGCAAATTGGGTTTGCATCGCTAGAAAACCGATTAATCTTCTTACGAATATTTTTTATATGAGTATCAATATTTCGATCAGAAACGTCAGCAGTGTCTAGGTATACTTGGTTCATAATTTCATCGCGGCTATAAACTCGCTCTACATTGTTTAATAACAACGCCAATATTTTAAATTCGATCGGTGTTAGAGTTAAGTCGCTTCCTTTAAATGTCGCTTTATATTTATTAGGCTCCATTATAAACCCTGATTGTCTTATGATATGTTCATGTGACTGATTGGCGACATTATTATCAGCGCGGCGTAACACTGCTTTTATCCGAGCGACGACTTCTCGAGGGCTGAAAGGTTTACATATATAATCATCTGCGCCAAACTCCAAGCCAAAAAGTCTATCTATTTCTTCGCCTTTTGCTGTCACCATAATGACAGGCAATTGTGAAAATAGTCTCAGTTGTTTGCAAATTTCTAAGCCGTCAATATCTGGCAACATGAGATCAAGTAGCATTAAATCCACCTGATTTGTTTTGATGTAATCAATAACACCGTGACCGCTAGTTAAGTGATGAACCTTGTAGCCATTGTTCTGACAGTAGGCGATTAAAACTTCAGCAATATGCTCTTCGTCTTCAACAATTAATATTTTTTGCTTAATCATTAGGTGAACACCTTTTGAATAGGAAAGGTTATTTTTATACAGAGGCCACCAAGAGAAGAATCGAGCGCTGTTATTGTTCCTTGATGAGCTTCAACAATTTGCTTGCACAATGACAGTCCTAGGCCAGAGCCACCATAACTACGATTACGAGACTGCTCAACTCGGTAAAAGCGTTCAAACAGCTTTTGCTGTAATTCTTTGGCAACGCCTGGAGCAGAGTCTTCAATCATAATATCTAAAAAATGTTCATCATAATGCGCAGAGATTATTATCTTGCCTGGCGATTGAGTATAGCGACAACAGTTTTCTAATAAATTAGCAAATAATTGCTTTAATCTTTCTTTATCTATAGGTAAGTAGCAGTGCTTATCCTTGAGCAGTTTTTCAAGAGAGGAATAAGTTACTGTTAATTCATGTCGCTTAAATTTAGCGGAGAAATTTTCAATAACCTGCGTTAATAATGTAATAGGATTGAGTGTGGTTTTTTGATACGTAAGCCCGCCAGCATCTGAGCTTGAAAGTTGATAAAGATCATTAACAAGGTGGCTTAAATTGTCAATTTCATCAATAAATAATTGCACTCTTTTTTCATCGGCAGAAAAAACACCGTCTTGAATGGCAATGAGCTGTGCCCTAAGAACAGTAAGAGGAGTTCTTAGTTCGTGGGAAGTATCAGACATCCATTGAAAGCGATTTTTTTGATTCTTCTCTAAAGTTTCGGCTAATACATTAACGTTGTCCGACAGTGACCCTAACTCATCATGCGTTGTTTTGCTTATGCGATTTTGGTAATCGCCTTCAATTAGTCGATTGGTGCCTTTGATTAGCTTTTTTATCGGGGCTAATAAGTGCTTAGAAAATATAAAAGCCATAATAAAAGCGATTAATACTGTCGCTATAGCAATCAAATAATAACTTTTGTATTGCTGGTTTAAAAACTCGCTTGCGGGACTATCTTTCACAAGATTTGATGGTTTAAAGCCTAACCAGCCAATGATGATGCCGTTAGCTTCTATGGCTTCGGTATGTGGGTTGTCAGTTAAATAACGCTTACCAACTATCACCTTTTTATTGCTGTCGTATAAACTTAGACGCTTTCCTGTTTGGAGAAAATCGCTAGGGCTAGCCGGTTTAGGTCGGTGTTTATTGTCTCTTGGTTGTTCGGGTCTTGGTCTTGGCTGATCATCCCTTGGCTTTGGGGGCTGGTTTTTGTTATCCCGTCGAAAATCTGGTGGTCGTTTAGTTTGTGGATCAACAATATCTCGCCAAACTTGTACGTTATTTATGATTGGCTGCCAGTTATTGTTTTGTTGATATAAGCTAATGAGCTGTTGTTTAGTTTCAGTTAGGTGCTTGTTTTCAGCAGCAGTGACAAAATCATTAAAGCTGGATGATAAATTAACCGAGATCAACGTTAACATTAACCCCACAAGCGTAAGGTTAGTAATGAAAAAAGCAAAAAAGAATTTATACAGTAGCTTCAAATGATTTTATCCTTTTCTCTTTTTGTGTTTTTAACATAACCCAAGTTAATTATGCTTTTCTACTAAATGAGACGGTAGCTGTTCTACGCGTTTTTCAGCCATATTTTTTCTGGGCTGCTTATTATGATTATTCGGATTACAAGCGAAATACTGTTTGTCGGGGGTAAATTCACAAGCACCTTGCTCTAGAGTATTAGAGCCTTGGAAACTACACAAACTATTTTCACCTTTAGTTAGACAGATTTCAATTGCTTGTTGAGGTGGTTTTCCATCACGATGCTTTGGCAATGCTTTTGGCTTGTTGTAGGCATCATTGTTGACAGATTTTTTGACATACTCGCCACTATTTTTAGCCATAGTCGGAAGTAGTGGTGTGGTTAATAGTGACAATCCAATAAGAGTTGTCATTATGGTTATCGCGTTTTTCATGTTATATCCTTAAATATTTGCTAATGAGCGTGTGTTGATAGTTGTTCTGCACTGTTTGAAAGCGTGAATTTAGTTAGTTTGGGATTGTTGCTGTGATGGCTGGCAACAGGCGTGGTTTGCCCTCTTTGTGCTGCAAATGAAATAGTGGTATTACTTCCCGCAGCAAGCATTTGATATTTAGGTTTAACAAAACTGGCATGAACAGCGCCTAAACTTTTGGGAAAATGTATATTGAGCTGCTCAACTAACGAAAATGGATGGTTTGAACTGAACACCAATTCGGTATAATCGTGGTGGTTTGTAACAGTTTTAGTATTAGGTGTAGTCAGTAATTTTAAAGAGACAGCTTGATTGTTCAAGGTGAGTGAAACTTCTTTATTTAGTAGGTTTTTAATAAATAGATTTGTTTCTTTTGGTGTTAGTCCAGAGGGCATAACTTGTTGAATATCTCCTAATAGCCAAGCTTGGTTGTCTTGCAAACGAGTTTTCCAGCGCTGCATATCTACCCACAGACGAACCTCAACTTGTCCGTCTCTAAGTGTAACTCGAGCACTAGTCTCCTTTAAAACATGGGCGCTCACTGACATTGGTAAGGCTAGTAGCAATACTAGTACTGGCGATAATAATGCTTTCCATCTTGATACTATGCTTAATAGCCCTTTGTTAATATTCATCTTTGTTTTCTTCATTTTATTTTTCCTTCACCTTGCTTTATTAAGGCTGTGTAACTGATATGCGACATATCAGGGTATTATCTGTTTCTAAATCGGCTCCCCAAATAAGGCGTGCACTTTCATGCCAATAAATCTCATCATAGCCATCTTTAGGACTAACATCGGCTTCGCTGTGTGTTGTGGCATAATCCCAATAGGTGTCATCAAAGCTATTGTCTTTCCAGTTAGTGGGCTCTTCGGAGCTTAAAAAATTACAAGGAGCGACCCCGGCAATAGGAGACAATTCACTTTCACAGGATTTATCTAAAGGGGCTTGGTGAAGTACTTCGCATTTCCAGTCATCATTACTAACCGCAATGACTTGGTTATTTTGTGTATCTGTTATTTGAGCAATAAAGCCGCCATCGCCCATTTGTTGGTTATTTGCGCCAATGTACTCTAAGCCAGTATCGTTTTCTTTATAATCTTTTAAAATGAAGTTTAGCTGTAACGGGTAACTACCGGTGAAAGTAGTGGTTTCAGCGTTGAATGATCTTTCGGTATTAATTGACTCAGAATCCTCAATAATAAGATCATTTTCTAAGTAGGCAGCAAACCAATTATCAGACCAGGCTTCTAACTTGAATGTGCGCTCATTTGCGCCGTTGTTTACGTTAGTCTGTGGCTCACGACAAAATGTCCCCGATTCGATAGCGCCTCCATTGCTAACTGTTCTTTGCTCAAAATCATAGCAATAGTCTTGTGTAGCAGATGGGCTATAGGTGACGTAATATTCGCTACCATGATAGCTATATGTCATGGTGCGTGTGCCATTTTCAGCAACAGTATGCGTTAAGTTTTCAACACCACCTTGAGGTGGAGTGAGATTAGCTCTTATGCCTTCAAAGTCACCATTTAGTGGAGCTACTCTAGGTAAAGTATCGGTGTCTACTTCACCAACAAGGCATTGAATGATATATGGTGCTTCATTGGAGGTGTGATATCGATAACCAAAATCATCATCAATTTGGCCATTACAAACATCTAAATCACCGTTTGCGATAGTGCTTCCATCTGGATTTTTATTGCCATATAAAGGGTAGCCATCATATCCCCAGCCGATAACCGTATTGTCGCCTGTATTTTCCATACTCTCAATCATGCAATTCGGTGAGGCGTGGTAATGATAGTCATCACCTCGACCGGCATGCCCACCACAGTTATCTAGTTGACCGAGTACTACAGTGTCGCTATTAGGATCATAGTTATTAAGGTCTAACTCACCTTGAGCAGAGTAATCATAAATAGGCACTCCATTTACGGCTACACCCACAGCAGCATCAATGGTGGTTAAGTTACTTGCTAGTTGGGGTGCTAACTTAATAGGTGCAGAATAATTTGTGGCAGGAACCGGAATCTGTTCATTGGTGCCCTTAATGCCATTCATTAGATCATGCTCAGGGTAAGTCTCTGAAGTGATATAAGCGTAATTTTCATCACAGCTTACACCGACAGTATTGCTAAACCCCGAGGCACTAACAGATTGCTGAATAACTTCACAACGAGTTAAATCGACACTTGAGCCTCGTTCATAAATTACTGAAAGCTCTGCTGACTCAAGGGTGATATCTTCAATTGCAGCTAATAGTGTATCTCTATCTACAACAGACGCGCTGATTAAATCTACTGATTCAGATAAGGCATAAAGAGTAAAGGAATAAGACTTTATCCCAGCTCCCTGAGAGCAAGGAGGGGTGTATTCATTTAAGCTGTTTACACTGTTGTTGCCTAAATTCCCTTGAACTTCCCCAACACTTAAATTGCTAATATCTTGATCAATGTTATACATCAGCCAATACCAATGAACATCATCTGGCGCTGCTACATGATGCATAATTAAGGCATATTCCTGGGTGTTTTCAGGAGCGTTGCTCCAACTTAAGGGCGGGGAAATACCATCACCGTCGCAGGTGTATGTCATTGGCAAACTACCGCCATCATGCATAACGCTGCTCGTTAATTCAAAGGCGGTTGATGGCGATGTAATATCAAGGCTAACTTGGTCAGTAAAATTACCGTCATTGGTGGTTACCGTCACGATGGCTTTTCCTGCAGAGTTTGCTGTAACAAATCCGCTATTATCAATACTAACAACAGCGTTGTTATTTGAAGACCATGTAACATCATTATCGGTGGCTGTATTGGGCGTTACAGAGGCAAATATTGTTAAATTGTCACCAACTGTAATGGTTGCTGTATCGATAGATAAGGTAACTCCAGTAACGGCAACATATTCAACTTCAGGTGAAGTATTATCATCAGAGCTACCTGAGCCACAACCTACCAAGTGTAAAGGTGCCAAGATACAGATGAATAAATATAGATTTTTTTTCATACTAATGCCTTTTCTTTGCCTGATTTTTATTTCACGTAGATAACTTTTATTAAGCAATTATGAATAGTGAATGTGCAGCAAAGATGAAGAATTAATATTTTTTAAGTTGTTGTTTTTGTTTTGCTATTATAGTTTTTAATATAATTGTGTAGAAAATGTGGGTATCTAGTTAAAAAAGAAGTTGAAAATTTTAGCTGTTAGTAATGTTCATAGCGGGCGATAAAGTCATTTATTTGCTTGCCGCTATTTATGAATAATTTTACTTACATTTCCTTATTTGACTACAAGCCCTTTATTCATGACACTAGATTAAAACAAGCAATAAAATAAAATCATGAAAAAATTTATAACCGCATTTATAGTTTGTGCGTTCAGTCATTACGTTAACGCATTTGATAGCCACCTTATGCAAACCACAGGCCTTGATAAAAACATGTCAACGTCAATGTTTGTTGAAGGGATCAGCATACCTTGGGCTATGGTTCAATTGCCGAGTGGCGAAATGCTTGTTAGTGAGCGCAAGGGAGAACTACGGGTGATCAAGCATGGTCGCTTATTGCCTACTCGCATTTCAGGGTTACCAGAAATTCATAGTAATGGGCAGGGGGGCTTGCTTGATCTTGCGCTTCATCCCGACTTTTCAACGAATAAATGGCTCTATTTTACTTATGCCAGTAAAGAGGGGAAAAACTCCGGCAGTAATACGGCATTAATGCGCGCTACTTTAGATATAGCCAATTTTTCATTGAAAGAGCAAAAGTTGTTATACAAGGCTGAGCCTAATTCCAGAAAGGGCAAACACTACGGTAGTCGCATTGTTTTTGATGATAAAGGGTATATTTATTTTTCTGTCGGAGATAGGGGCCAACGAGATATAAACCCTCAAGATATAAGTAAAGATGCTGGAAAAATATATCGATTACACGACGATGGAAAAATCCCTTCTGACAATCCGTTTGTCGATCAAAACGGTTTTAAATCGGCAATATTTTCTTACGGTCACCGTAACCCACAAGGAATGAGCGTAGATCCTCGCACTAAAAATATTTGGTCGCATGAACATGGTCCTCGCGGTGGTGACGAAGTCAACCTTATTAAAAAAGGGGCTAATTATGGCTGGCCAGTGATCAGCTATGGCATTAATTATAGTGGCACAAAATTTACCAATAAAACGGCAATGGACGGTATGGAGCAACCTGCGCTTTATTGGGTACCGTCAATAGCGCCTTCAGGCATGATTTATGTTTCAAGTAATAAATACCCGTCACTCAAAGGAAAGTTTTTAGTTGGCTCATTGAAGTTCGGTCACTTAGTGCTGTTAACCATGAAAGAAGATGAAGTTATTAGCCAAGAGAAAGTCTTTGAAGACATAGGACGTACGCGCAGTTTGCTGCAAGGAAAAGACGGTTATATTTATGTAGGTATTGATGGGGAAGGTATTAAAAGGCTTAACCCCGAAAATAACTGAGAGATAGAATATAACGAAGAAAAACCGAGAAATTAACCTTCTGAAAAAAACAGTACTTTATTCAAACTGCCATTATTTCATTATGGGTCATTTTTTATGAGCTATAAAATGCATGGCGTCTACCTTTCTTAATTAGAATATGTAGGTCTGACCACAAATAAACGCCTTTGGATATCGCAAAAAATTTGCTACTTTAGAGTAGAAAGTGGATGTCATTCTTTCCTAATTAGTCTTTAAATTGAATATAACGCCAACAGTATATTTCATTTGAGAACTGACTTAATCAGCTAATTTGAGGATACTATGACAAAGATAAGCGATAAAGAGATTTTACTGCTTAGAGAAATTGAGCAATTACAATCTGATCTTGCTGCTGTAAATCGAACCAAAGAAGTGCCTACGATGCAGCTTTTCAATAGCGAAGAGCGCTTTGCGTTAGCTATGCGTGGTGCTAGCGATGGTTTGTGGGATTGGGATTTAGCCACTGATGAAGTCTATTATTCTCCTCGTTGGAAAAGCATGCTGGGTTATGAAGAGGGCGAGCTTGCTAATAGCTTAAATACTTGGACTGCAATGGTTCACCCCGAAGATAAAGGTTTTGTGTTAAAGAAAGCACAGCAATATATCTCTGGGGAAATTGATTCTTTTGAAGTTGAAATGCGCATGAGCCATAAAGAAGGTCATGAGGTTTTTGTTCGATCCCGAGCCTTTAAAGTAACCCGAGGTTCAAATTGCGAGACAGTACGTTTAATTGGTACGCATGTCGATGTAACCCGCCAAAAAAAAGCAGAATTGTTCGATAAAAGAAATACTAAGATTCTCGAAATGATTGCCAAAGGAAAACCGGCATCTGAAATTTATAATGAAATTGCTTTAATGTATGAAGAGCGTCATGTTGGCCTGCGCTGTTCAATGCTAGAATTGGAAGGAAGCAAATTACTTCATGGCGGCGCGCCTAGTCTTCCTAAAGAATATTGTAAAGCTGTGCATGGGCTTGAGAATGGCCCTGAAGTGGGCTCTTGTGGCACCTCAACTTATACAGGAAAACGTATACTCGTTGAAAATATTGCTACCGACCCTAAGTGGGTTAACTTAAAGGACATTGCACTTCCGTTTGGAATGCGTTGCTGTTGGTCGGAGCCCATCAAAAACTCTTCAGGAAAGGTCTTAGGTGCCTTTGGTATGTATTACAATCACACGGCATTACCTAGCGAAGAAGAGTCTAATGATCTGATCTCGGCAGCTCGGCTTGCTGGCATTGTGATGGAGCGAGAACAAAACCAAAAGCGCATAAGAGAATTAGCTTTTACCGATGAGCTCACTAGGCTTTCCAGTCGCAACCATTTCTATTTAAATATTGAAAATTTGGTAAAGAAATGTGCTCGTAATCAGCGAAAATTTGGCTTGCTATATATTGACCTTGATGATTTTAAAAATGTGAATGATAGCCTAGGACATGATGCGGGTGACTTGTTACTTAAGCAAGTCGCTCAACGCTTGAAAGAGGCCTGTCGTGAAGTTGATTATATTGCCCGTCTTAGTGGCGATGAATTTGCGATTGCAGTTTATGATGTTGTCGATGAATATAGTGCAAGCCATGTTGCTCAGCGTTGCCTTGAGCTTATATCAAAGCCTGTTGAATTAGCGGGTAGAAAGTTTACCCCAGCTTGTAGTATAGGTATTGCCCATTATCCTGATGATGGCACTGATCTACAGGCAGTATTAAAAGCAGCAGATACTGCTTTATATGCAGCCAAGGAACTCGGTAAGAATAGGTATTCCTTTTATAATCAAGAGTTAACAGATAGGGCAGAATATCGTTTTAAAGTGGAGCAATACTTAAGAGAGGCCATAGAAAAGCAACAATTGTCACTAGTTTATCAACCCAAAATTGACATCAATTCTGGCAAAATAATAAGTGTAGAAGCCTTATGTCGCTGGGATCACCCGCAACTTGGTCAAGTTTCGCCCGTAGATTTTATTAGCATGGCTGAGCAAATCGGTATGATAAAACCACTTACTGAGTGGGTTTTAAAATCAGCGTGTCATCAAGCCATGTTATGGAGAAAGGCGGGTTTTTCCGCCATTCGCATGGCAGTGAATATTTCACCAAGCCATTTTCTTGAAAGTGATTTTATCCCTTTGATCAAAGAAACCATCCAAGAAACGGGAATATTACCAAGTGATTTGGAATTAGAAGTTACCGAGGGAGTTGTACAAACAAGCCAAGAAAACCTTGCCATTTTCGAGCATTTAAAAGCGCTTGGTATTTTATTGGCCATTGATGATTTTGGTGTAGGCTACTCTTCTTTTGCTTCGTTAAAACACCTGAATGTAGATTTTTTAAAAATTGATAAATACTTTATCAATGACATGCTTACCGACAATAAAGCAAAACTTCTGGTTGCTTCAATGATTGAAATGGGGCACAACCTTGGGCATGAAGTAACAGCTGAAGGCATTGAACACAAAGAGCAATTTAGTTTGTTACAAACGCTTGGCTGTGATTCAGCACAGGGCTTTTTCTTTAGCAAACCTGTCAGTGCCAAGCAAATGCCAACATTGTTTGATAGGAATTTCGCCGAATAAAGCACTGCGTGGCACTATCGACAACAGGGTGTTGTCATCATTTGATTATGTCTTTTTTTGATACTTAGGATATAGAGATAAATAATCACACCAAGTACTAAAATTACTATAATTAAAGCTTGGTTTTGTCGCGGTAAACCACTTTGAAGGCTGTCTTGGTTGTAATCTAAATCTTATTTTATAGCCATCAATAGCAACATGACACACTAATGCCTTAGTTGTTTGATTGATTATTTGAATTTCAGCTAAATTTTTTGTATTGCGTTGATGTTTAACTAAAAATTTAGGTTTAGCTAGGCTACTAAATGATATTGTTAACAGCATAAAACAAAGTAAAAATTTTATTTTCACAGTAATAACCTAAGCGTTTTTTTGAGAAATAAATTAATTAATTTTAATTTTAGCATTGAAAGCTAAAACAGGTGTCTCCATAACTTACTATAAGCAAAAAAATAACGCAGTAATTAAAACATTAGTTCGATTACATTATTATAAAAAATGTGCCCTTATGTTCAAGCTGAGCAAAATAGAAGCACGGAAAAGAAAGAGATTCAATCATGGCAAATTTCGCTCCAGTTAGAAAAGAACAACACCAAAACCTAAAACTTGCAAAAACGCGTGATCTATCACATGTTGCAGGTCAGCATATTATTCCCGTTACTGCTGCTGAATATGCACAAGCGTCAGCAAGCTTTCCTGTTGTCTTGGTGAAAAACCCTGACTCAGCGCGTTATCGTAGTGTTGCTATGCTCGGTTTAGAAGCGGGTGAAAATTTATATTTTCAAGATGAAAAATGGACTGCTTTGTCATTGCCACAAAGTATCGCTATGGTACCATTTTCGCTAGGTCTTGACCCAGATAAAGAAAATACCCTTACCGCTTGTATTGATTTGGATAGCCCATTTGTTGGTGAAGATAAAGAGTTACCATTATTTGATGATTCGGGTAAAGAAACTGACGTATTAGATAATGTTCAACAAGCACTTGGTCGTTTATATGACAATGAAAGAATGACAGAATCTTTTATTAAAGAGCTAGAAGATAATGATTTGTTACAAGAGCTTGAGCTAAATGTTGCCTTAAGTACAGGCGAAAAGAAAAAACTTGTTGGCATTTTCACTATCAATGAAGAAAAAGTAAAAGACTTATCTGACGAGAAGGTCATTGATTTCCACAAGCGTGGCTTATTTGTACCAATTTACTCTATGCTAGGCTCATTAAGTCAGGTTAATCGTTTAGTACAATTACGTAACCAGGTATCTGAAACTAAAGTGACAGGTGTTCAAATTTCTCCTGTTGCCAAAGAAGAACCACAAGAAGCTTAGTTTTAATAACTAATTTCGATAAAAAGGAGCTTTTTAGCTCCTTTTTTTATTTAAAGCTAAATAAACTCAATTGCTTATTTCGATAGCTGCTTTGTTGTGCTAATTTAATTCCTACCAGTATTTGAAAATGGAAATATAATGGCTGAAAAAGATAAGCTTTCCAAGGAAGTAGAAGAGCAAATTCAGAATTTAGCAAGTGATGTTTATATTCAAATTGAAGAAAAGCTAACACAGCTGATATCTTCATCAATGCCTAAAGAGTCCAGCAAAAAAGTGCTAATAGAGCAAGACCCAGCTTATCTTGCCTTGCAAAATAATTATCAAACAAGTCAAAACGAATTAATAGAAAAAAGCAAAAACTTCTCCGAAAAAATCGTCTCATTAGAAAATGATGTTGCCTCACTTACTGCTTCGCTTAACGAAGAAAAAAACAAACAAAAAGACAGTCAAAAGCAGTTAAAAATGCATGATGTCGAGTCAGCCAAAAAAATTGCGCAATTAGAAGAAGAGCAAACTAAAATTCAAAAGCAACTGGCAGATGAACAGGCCAAACAGGAAGAAAGTGAACAAAATTACCAAGTTGAGTTAACCCAAAATAATATTAACTTTACTGAAACTATAGAGCGCTTAGAGCATGAGAATAGCTTGCTTAAAGCCGCATTAACCGATGAGCAAGCGAAGTTACAGTCAGAGCAGAAAAGTTTACAAACAGAGCTTAATGAACAAAGCCAGAGCCAGCAACAAACGATAGAAAAATTAAAGCAACAAGTGGCTTCTCAACAAACAGATATACAACAAGAGCAGGAAAAATTTAGAGAATTAGAGCAAGTATTACAAAATCAAACTTCTGAGAGTGAGAAAAAACAGCAACTGCAAGAGCAAGAAATTTCTACCCTGACAGAAAGTTTAGCGGTACTCGCTGAGCAAGAGCAAAATCTTACAGAGCGATTAGATATTGTTGAGCAGCAAAGGGATAATAGCGATCAAAAGCTGCAAAAGTCAGAATCAACCTGGCAGAAAACGGATGAGTTACAAACACACACGCTAATTGAACAAAAAAATCAAATAGTTGAATTGACGAAACAGTTAAATGTTGCCCATAGTGATTTAGAGCATATTCAAGAGCAGCATCAACAACAGCTAGGTAAAAGTAATCAAGATGCACAGCAACAAAGTAATTTACTTAACGAGCAACTTCAACGGTTAAAAAATGAAACAGAGCAGCAAAAGAAAGCGGATAAACAAAATACGCAAACAATAAGTGAGCAAAAAACTCAAATTGCCGAACTAACCAAGCAACTCAACACCTCATTAAGTGATTTAGCACAAAATCAAGAGCAGCATGAGCAACAACTTGGTAAGACGAATCAAGATGCCGAGCAAAAAATTACGCAACTCAATGAGCAGCTACAACAGTTGCAGAGTGAAGCAGAGCAACAGCAGAAAACGGATGAATTACAAACTCAAACGTTAATTGAGCAAAAAAATCAAATTGCAGAGCTAACCAAGCAACTTAATGCCACCTTAAGCGACTTAGAGCAAACCCATACTCAGCATAAGCAACAAATAGCAAAAAATAGTCAAGATGCTGAACAGAAAATAAGCACGTTAACTCAGCAAATTCAAACGTTGCAAAGTGAAACGGGCGAGCAGAAAAACACCATCGACAGCCAGTCAGAGCAACTAAGCTCTCTAGAAGAACAAATCAAACAACAGGTTAAAGTTGCTCAAGAGAGTAAACAAGCAATAGCACAGCACATTGAAGAGCTGGCGAAAGTGAAAAAACAACAACTTGAAGAGAAGAAATCATCCTCATTACAACAAAAGCAAGCCAAACAAGAAAAGGAAGTGATAGAAGAGCATTTGGTTGAGTTAACGGCAAAAAATCAAGAGTTAGCCGAAAGTTTGATCACTGAACAAGCGGATATTAAGCTGTATCAAAAAGAAGTGTCATCATTAAAATCTCAAGTGAAATTAGCGCAAGAAGGGCAAGAAAATATCCTCAACCGTTATAATGCGAGTCGAGAAAAGCAAGAAAAAGAAAATGATCAGGTGCGTGAAACAATTAAATATCTTCGGGATGAAAATTCAGACATGATCACGCAACATAATGAAAATAAAGAGCAATTGATGGAGCAAATACACGATCTGGAAAGTAAACTGACAGAGTACCGCTTAAAGTTTGAATATGCTCAAAAACAATTAACTCAAAATAGCTAAGGCGCAGCAATTATAGCCAAGTTAATATACAATACCTGACTATCAAACTTTTCAATGGGTAAAGCACGTTGGCTATACACCTTCCTTTTGCAAAATTAAGTCACTGGCATCAAATTGCTTTTTCAGCGGCGCTATTAGAGCGTATGTTGCCTAATTATCAAATGTTTTCTGAAACTGCCCAATTTGGCGACTTCTCTTTAATACGCAACCAGTTAGATCTTATTTGGCAATGGTTAGATAAAAATCAAGCCGTTAACATTAATATCAATGCACAGTTGAGCAAACTAGAAGAGCAAACGCCAGATCCTCAAGAGTTTGACTTTTTTGGTGTTTTTCCTGCCCTTGATGTTTGCATGGCGTTAATGTCACTGTGGCAGCTTATACAAAGCCATGGTAAAGATAAAAGTCATGACGATGTAATGAGCATAAGTAAACTCTCTCATAACAGTGTTAGTTATTATGTTGAATTACTGCTTATTGAAGAAGATGGCTCCGAAGAAGGGGTTGATATTGAAGCAAGTCAAATTAATGCCCATCCGTTGATGGCGTGGGAAAAAGACACGCAAAATGAGCTGTTTGATTTTTTAAAGCTAGCGGCCGAGAATAAACGCTCTTGTCAGTTAGCAAAAGCATTAGTGTTATCGGAAGGCTTATCTAATTTAGGTATAGAAATTTCATAAATAGTTTTAAATATGGCAGTAAAAACAACAATAGGAAGTAACATGAACACCATGCAAAAACTCTTTGCCTTAGTGATTTTTTCATTTTCACTTTCACTGCAGGCGACAAGCCTACATGAAAAAAATAATAACATTGAAGCTGCTATTCAGCAGGCTATGAGTACTTTCCAGGTGCCTGGTGTTGCTGTCGCTATCGTTAAAGATAATAACGTGGTGATGAGTAAAGGCTTTGGCGTTATTGAGCACGGTAAAAGCACAAAAGTTACGCCAGATACCTTATTTGGCATCGCTTCAAACACCAAGGCAATGACCGCGGCCTTACTGGCGAGCTTAGTGGATGAAGGTAAGCTGACTTGGCGCACAAAAGTCATTGATATTATTCCTGAATTTCAGATGCCTGATGCCTATGTCACCCGAGAATTTACAATAATTGATCTATTGTCACATAACTCTGGCTTAGGCCTTGGTGCTGGCGATTTAATGATTTGGCCGCAAACAACATTAACCAATGCTGATGTCATTAAAGGGCTGAAATATTTGCCACAAGTGTCTAGTTTTCGTAGTGAATTTGCCTATGATAATTTGATGTATGTTATTGCTGGCGAGATTATTGCGAAGATGACAGGAATGTCATGGCAAGAGGCTATTCAAACCCGAATCTTTACGCCTTTGGATATGAAAAATACGCGACCAACATTTTCTATGATCCCTGCAAGCAATCATAATGTCGCTCGGGCACATGTTTCTCTTGATGGTAAGCTAAATGTTGTTGGCGGTAATTTTTTAGAAAAATTTACCTCTGCAGGCTCTGTTGCTTCTAGTGTTAATGATATGGCGCTCTGGTTAAAAGCTCAGCTAAACCAAGGTGTCTATAGTGAAAAATCTCGTTTATTCTCTGCTGAGCAAAGCCAAGCTATGTGGCAGGCTCGAACCCTATTACCTGTCTCTGAAGCGGCGACTAAGCAAGATAAAACACACTTTTCTGCCTATGGTTTAGGTTGGTTTTTGAAAGATTATCATGGCGTTAAACTTGTCCATCATAGTGGTGGGATCTTGGGTATGGTATCTAAAGTGGTTTTAGTGCCAGAAGAAAACCTTGCTATGATTGTATTAACTAATCAGCAGTCAGGCTATGCTTTTAATGCAATCTATCAGCAAATACTGAATGAATACCTTGAGTTGCCGCAGAAAAACTGGGTAACGTATTATCATGAGAAACAAAAAAAGCGTAAAGCGAAAGAGCAAAAGCGATTAGCAAAACTAGCTGACTCTGTTGATAAAAACTCTCGCCATTCGTTACCATTAAAAGCCTATGCACAAACCTATAAAGATAATTGGTATGGCGATATAGACATTAGCTATAAAAATAATCAACTTCATATGCAGTTTGGCAATACCCCAGAATTAAAGGGAAATATAGAGCATTATCAACATAATACTTTTATCGTGCGCTGGTTGGATAGAACCCTAGAAGCCGATGCTTTTGTCAACTTTCATTTAGATGAAGAGGGTGGTATTGAGTACGCGACGATGAAAGCCGTTTCTCATGCGACAGACTTTAGTTTTGATTTTCATGATCTAAAATTAAGGCCAAAACATAACTAAGTAATATTTCAATGTTTTAGATAGCAACATTGTGTTTGTTATTTACTCAATACCTGTTTTAATTTTGCCTTTACTGAGCGCCAATGAGTCATTGGCTTAGTAGGGGCTTTTGCCAACACTTGCTCAAATTGTTGCATGGTTATTTCTACTTCACCACCATGGGCAAGAATTATCTTATCGGCATTTAATGTTGCTATTTTCATTAGTGAGTTACGATAGCGATCGGGATAAAAAACGGGGAAGGGTGGAATAAAACCTTTTCTGGTGGTGACTATTAAGTCAGCAATATACACTTTATTACTGGGTAAGTGATGTAAGGATAAGTCTCTGTCAGTGTGCCCTTGAGTTGCTAAAGCTTGCCAATCATTAAAGCCAGGTAAAAAATCGCCATCATTGAGTTGAAAATCGGGTGTTAATTTACTTGAGTACCATAACCATCGTTGCTTTTGTTGTTTTTTATTAGCAACCCAGCGTGTTAACAGCAAATCGGTGATATGCATTAATTTACCATCAAAACCGCTGTACCATTGGCCAGTAACATTGGCACAGGCAATTTTACAACCGGAGATTGCTCTTAATTTGTTTGCTGCACCGGCATGATCAGGATGCATATGTGTGACAACAACTAGGGCTAAATCTGTCAGCGGCCGTCCTAGCGTGTCGTTAATATAGTGCTTGATCTTTGAAACGTCAGCACGACTACAGCCATCAAGCAGTAGAAGTTTATCTGGGTATTCGGCTAATAAAATTGTTTGGATGTAGCCGTCAAGTAGATGTAATTTTTTCATAACAAATGGCTATTAAACTTGATATAAGCGGTAGGCCACTTGGCCCGCTATTTTTTCTTTCAACAGCTGCCAATTTGATGGAACTGACTGTTGGCCCTCAGCTTCCATTTCTAGATACACTAAAGCCTGTTCGTTAAGCCAGCCTTGTGCGAGTAATTGGGTTGTTTTTGACACTAAGTCTTGACGAAAAGGCGGATCAATAAAGACAATATCAAAAGCTTTGTTCGGTTTGGCCGCTAAAAGTGCTAGTGCATCACCTTGTTGTACGCTGACATTGTCAGCTTTTAATAGTGCGCTATTGGCAGCTAATTGCTTTGCAGCTGCTTTGTTCAGCTCGATTAAGGTGACCATTTTTGCGCCACGAGAAAGCGCTTCAAAGCCTAAGCTACCTGCACCCGCAAAGCAATCTAAACAATGGGCATTATGT
>JAPHTO010000139.1 GCA_026196955.1 Colwellia sp.
TAAAAAGGTGATAACGCCGTAAAAATGACCAACAAACGCTGTCCGAAGGATTCGGCTAAAAACGTTTTACTCTTTGTTGAGTAGTATTTGCTTAGAGTGGCTAGGCTACACACTACTCGCCGCGATTAAAACGTTTTTATCTCGAACAAAATTTAACCGCGAAAGTTCAACAGCCCTTAGTTGTTTTATCTATATTTCATTGGTAAAGGTATTACTGATGGCTATGGATTTGCTCATCTAAACTTTAGACTTCTTTCGACGTTAATCATATATAGACCCACTGATTTTTTATCTAGTTGGCTCATTTGTAGGTGATGTAATGTTTGATATCCAAGCGGTTAGTTGTGAACATTCAGAGAAAATTCAAGCGACACTTGATGGTAAAACCAAACCATTAGGTGCCTTAGGTGAGCTCGAATTCTTAGCTAAACAAATAGCTCAAATACAGCTAGCAGAGAATGCTTTTGAGCCCCTTACTAACAGCTTGCATAAATTACAGCTTAACTTTCCTCATTTAACGGTTTTTGCTGGCGATCATGGCATTGCTAGCCAAGGTGTTTCTATTGCGCCAAGTGATGTAACTAGTCAAATGGTGGCAAATTTTGCTCATGGTGGCGCAGCCATTAACGTATTTTGTCAACAGTTTGGCTGGCAACTTAGTGTGGTTGATAGTGGGATTTTACATCCACCAGAAGCCCCTTCATCAGTTATTAATCACCGCTTAGGCAGTATCACCAAAGCAATTAATCAGCAAGCTGCCATGACACAAGGCCAAGTTGAGCAGGGCTTTGAGTTCGCTAAACAACATATTAGCAAGATTAAAAAGACGGGCTGTAACCTTGTTGCCTTTGGTGAAATGGGGATTGGCAATACCACTATCGCCTCGGCAATCATGGCGGCGTTGATGAAACTGCCTGCGCATGACGTTGTTGGCCGCGGAACTGGCGTTTCTGATGATGTCGTTAAAAAGAAGCAACAGGTTATTGAACAAGCCTTAGCGTTGCATAGCGAAGATTTGGTCGATGCAAAAGCGATTTTACGTTGTTTAGGTGGCTTTGAACTTGTCCAAATTACCGCTGCTATGCTCGCTGCAGCGGAGCAAAATATGATCATTGTTGTTGATGGCTTTATTTGCACAGCCGCCGCCATGTTAGCCATTGAACTGAATGCTAATGCTAAAGGTTATATGATATTTGCCCATTGCTCAGGTGAGCAAGGCCACCAAAAAATGCTGCATTGGTTGCAAGTTAAACCGTTACTAAATTTAGGCTTGCGTTTAGGTGAGGGCACAGGCGCGGCATTGGCTTTACCAATAATACAAGCCGCTGTTGCATTTTATAATGATATGGCAAGTTTTGCCGATGCTGAGGTAACGGATGTTACTTAAGCAAGCCAAACTGCGCGAACAATGGCAGTTGATGTTACTGGCATTCAGCTTTTTTACTCGTATGCCTGTAAAGCTTAACTTTGAGGTTACAACAAAGTTGCTCAATTCAGCCAGTCGGTATTTTGCTTTAGTTGGGGTTTTCATTGGTGCCTGCTCCGCTCTAGCTTTTAATCTAGCTGTGATTATAGTTCCTGTTGAGCTGGCGATATTAGTTGCCATGGTAACTAGCGTTTTGCTCACCGGAGCATTTCATGAAGACGGCTGGGCCGATGTTTGGGATGGCTTTGGTGGTGGCTGGACGGTTGAGAATAAACTCAAGATTATGAAAGATAGCCGCTTAGGAACTTATGGAGCCGCAGCGTTGTTTTTTATTTTGATGATTAAATACCAAGCCTTGGTAGCTTTAATTGATAACACGATTGTCAATAAGGCGGTAAACAATGAAAACTTAACGGTATTGGCCATTTTCCTCTTAGGGCACTGTTTAAGCCGGGTGCTAGCAACTAGCCTGATTGCGGATCTACCCTATGTGAGTGAAGATGCTACTGCAAAAGTTAAACCTTTAGCACAAGCCTTATCAACGAATAGCTATGTAATCCTACTGATGACAGGCGCGGGGATCTTAGTCCTCACCTTATCATTTAGCTTAGCGTGGAAACTTGTCGCTATTTTGTTGATCACTCGTTGGTGTTTGAAACGTTGGTTTTTCAAACAACTAGGTGGCTATACAGGGGATTGTTTAGGAGCTGCTCAACAACTTGCTGAGGTGGTTATTTATCTATCCTTGTTGTCGTTTTCTTCGGTGAACCTATGAACAAAATACACTTAATTATTGGCGGTGCGCGTTCAGGTAAAAGTTCACTTGCAGAGCATTATGCTAAATCCTCTCATTTGCCTGTCACCTATATTGCGACTGCGCAGGCATTAGATGAAGAAATGCAACAACGCATTATGCAGCATCAAGCTGAGCGTCCAGAGCATTGGCAGTTGATTGAATCGCCACTGGGCTTAGCACAAGCAATGTCTAAAGCTTGCAAGACACAAAGCGCCTGCATTTTGGTAGACTGTTTAACGCTGTGGCTAAGTAATTGTTTGTGTCAGCCAAACACTAGTCATGACAAGCGCTCTGATTGTAACCTCACTTATTGGCAACAAGAAAAGCAGCAACTATTAACGCTACTAGAGAATATCAAGCGACAAGAAGCTGTACAGCAGCAAAATATTGAAATCATTTTGGTGAGCAATGAAGTGGGTCATGGCATCGTACCTATGGGCGAGTTATCACGTCAATTTGTTGATCAGGCGGGCTGGTTACACCAAGCCATTGCCAACATTGCTGATAAGGTTGAGTTTGTTATGGCGGGTTTGCCATTAACATTAAAGCCATCTGGCGTAGCTAATACTAAGGCCAAACCATGAAAACATTAATGGTGCAAGGCACTACATCGGATGCCGGAAAAAGCACTTTAGTGGCTGGGTTATGCAGAGTGTTGGTTAATACTGGTGCTAGTGTAGCGCCATTCAAGCCGCAAAATATGGCATTAAATAGCGCGGTGACAAAAGATGGCGGAGAAATAGGACGCGCGCAAGCCTTACAAGCCATAGCTGCTAAAGTGGAAGCGTGCGTTGATTTTAATCCCATACTGTTAAAACCTAACAGTGACACTGGCGCACAAGTGATTGTGCATGGTAGAGCCTTGTCAAACATGGAAGCGGGTAAGTATCACGACTACAAAAAAGTGGCTATGCAGGCGGTGCTTGAGTCGCATCAACGCTTGGCTAATGACTATAACATCTTGTTAGTCGAAGGCGCTGGTAGTCCAGCAGAAATCAACTTACGTGCTCATGATATTGCCAATATGGGTTACGCTGAAAAGGTCGATTGTCCGGTGATATTGGTGGCTGATATTGACCGCGGAGGTGTATTTGCTCACCTTGTCGGGACGCTAGCGTTATTAGCTGAGTCAGAGCAAGCCAGGGTGAAAGGCTTTATTATCAATCGCTTTCGCGGTGATATTAAGTTACTTGAGCCAGGGCTTGATTGGCTTGAGCAGCGCACCGGCAAACCTGTCTTAGGGGTGTTGCCTTATTTACATGATTTAGCCTTAGATGCAGAAGATGCCGTCGCACTTGATAATAAAGTGACAGAAGCCAAAGTAAAAATTTTTGTCCCCTTGCTACCACACATGAGTAACCATACCGACTTTGATCCGTTGCGCTTGCAAGAAAATATCGATTTGCAGTACATAAAAATTGGTCAATCATTGCAGGGAGCCGATCTCATCATCTTACCCGGTAGTAAAAATGTTACTTCAGATTTAACCTTTTTAAAGCAACAGGGTTGGCAGCAAGAAATTGAACAACATTTACGTTATGGCGGCAAACTCATGGGGATTTGCGGTGGTTATCAAATGTTGGGTCAGTTTATTTTTGATCCTGAGCATATTGAATCTCATGTCGAGGAAGTAACAGGCTTAGGTCTACTGGATTTTACCACTAGGTTAACGGGTGAAAAAACCTTAACTCAAGTCAATGCCACCATGACTCTGAATGATGAAACATGCTCGTTAAAAGGCTATGAAATTCATTGTGGTGTTTCAACGGGGGCGGCATTAACTAACCCGTTATTGCATATTCAGCGTGATGGCGTGGCGATAAAGCAAAATATACCAGACGGATGTATTTCAGATGATAAGCAAATAATTGCTACCTATCTGCACGGTTTTTTTGATTGTCCTGAGCCTACGCAAGCAGTGCTTAAATGGCTAGGTGTAAAAGAATTAGCGCACACTGTTATCGATATTAATCAACATAGAGAAAGCCAGTTAGAGCGATTGGCTAGCGTCTGTCAGCAGCATCTCGATATGGACAAAATTCAAGATATTATTACACAAGGTGTAGACACACCAAGCGATAAGCTTGGATAAATAAAATGTAAATTAGCGACAGTAATTAAACATTTAATTGCTGTTTATCATAGTAAGTTTGAGGGAAGAGGATGCAATTTCTTCACTGCCCCCGCAACGGTGATCATAACTAAGCACTTGTAGTTACGTCAGTCCGAGCACTTGAACTTGCTTAATAAACGCTGCTTAAGTGCAGCAAAAACACATGATGCGGTGGGCATCGTTAATGAGGTTATATGAACATTAAGCAAAAAAACTCTTTTAAAAAGTCCCTTTTATCAATTGCGGTAGCAGGTGTTTTCTCAACATCTATGAGTACATTAGCAAGTGAAAAGGAAAACATTGAAGAAATAGAAGTTATTTCAGTGACAGCATCTCGAACGCCGATGAACATTGAAGACTCTTTGGCGAGTCAGGT
Source organism: Colwellia sp. (assembly GCA_026196955.1). Lineage (GTDB taxonomy): Bacteria > Pseudomonadota > Gammaproteobacteria > Enterobacterales > Alteromonadaceae > Colwellia. Next base: position 4,712 of record JAPHTO010000139.1, read on the forward strand.
TGTGATCACTCGTGCTGATATCGAACGTATTCAGCCTAAATCAGTACTCGATATGCTATCAACCGTTGCCGGTATTGATATTTCAACAACAGGAGGACGCGGTCAGTCGTCGTCTGTTTATATGCGTGGTGCTAACTCAGGTCATACCCTAGTATTGTTAAATGGTGTGCGTATTAGCTCAGCAAGTTTAGGCTCTACCAATGTGCAAAATATTGCGCCAGAGTTGGTTGAGCGCATAGAAATTGTTAAAGGTCCTCGTGCTGCTTTGTGGGGCTCAGATGCTATCGGCGGTGTTATTCAAATATTTACCCGAAAATTAAATGGTGGTGAACATTTTGTCAGTGCTAATGTGGGGAGTGAAGATTATCGCATGCTTAATGCTGGCGTAGGTATCGAGCACGGTAATGGCTTTACTAGTATTAGTGCAGAGCATGAAGAAAGCGACGGCTTTGATGCCAGAGATGATGCAGAAACAGATGATGATGGTTATAGTTTTGACTCGTTGGCAATTAACGGTCAACAGCAAATTAGTAATGCGTTAAGTGTTAATTGGTTAGCACAACTGGATCAAGGTGATACTGAATACGATAGTTCATTTGGTGCCAATGAAAGTGAAGTGAATAACCATGTTTGGCAATTAGGTGCAAACTACGACTGGCAAGCAGGCAATGTGACCAACACAACGCAATTTAGTCTTAGTCAAAACCGTACTTCTAATATTGGCTATGGCAATGGCATCAGCAAAGATGACGGCACTCAATTTGATACCCGCCGCAATCAATATTCATTACTTAATAGCAGTGAGCTTACTGAACAATGGCAGCTGAATGTAGGGGCTGACCTATACCAAGAAGAGCTGAAAGGCGATACTGTTTATGACGAGTCAACACGCGATACCTCAGGGGTGTTTGCTCATATCATGTTTAATGGCGACAAGCTTTCTTATGAACTAGCAACGCGTTATGACGATGTTGAAGGAATTGAGTCAGAAGTTACCTATAATACCAGTGTTGGCTATCAGGTAACTGACAGTACGCAATTAAGTGTTTCAGTAGGTACTGGCTTTAAAGCCCCTACCTTTAATGACTTGTATTATCCGTTACAATGGGGATATGTAGGTAACCCTGATTTATCGTCTGAAACCTCTGAAAGCTATGAGTTTAGTGTTAAGAGCCAATTTGATGACTTAGCTATTGCGGTTAATGTTTATCAAACAGATATTGAAGATCTTATTGATTGGAGTGGCTCAGATAAAGATGGCAATGTTACCCCGATTAATGTCAATAATGTCGATATTCAAGGGGCTGAATTTGGCGCTAACTTCTTAGGTTTTGGTGGCGAGCATCAATTTAATGTTAGTTACATTGAAGCTGAAGATGCTGCTACTGGTAAACAGTTAGGTCGCCGTGCAAAAGAGCATGTTAGTTATCAATTTGATACTAGCGTGGGCAATACTGATATTTATGCTGAAATTCAATACAAAGGTAAGCGTTATGATTACCTGTGGGGTGGTGACGTTGTAAAACTTGATAGCTATTCTTTGGTGAATTTAGGTGTCAGCTACCCAATTTCAAGTCACTTTAATATTCAAGCAAAAGTAAATAATGCCTTCGATGAACAATACCAAAACTCAAATGGTTACTTTACACAAGGGCGTGTTGTCTATTTTGGTATCAGCTATCAAAATTAGTTAACTCAGCGTGACGATAATAAATAGGCACCTTAGCAGGTGTCTTTTTTGTTTAACGTAATTAATGGCAAGTTACTTATGTGAGTGAGCTGATTATTGCCTTAACTGACGTATTGCAACTAGGCAGCTTTGCTCTAAGCGTTTCAGTTCAGAGGCTTTTGCAATGCCAAATCGTAATGTGTCTTTCTCATCAGCAAGCCGGCAATAAACGCCTTGTTGGCAAAGCCAATGGTAGAGTTTTTTTGCCTGGTCTTTTTGATGGAAACTCAAGGTGAGAAATAAATCGCAGCCTTGAATTGCTTTAACGATTTTTTCAGTAAATACCCGCCATAGCATTTGCTCTTGTGCTTGCCTTAATTGCGATAGAATCATTTTTTGCTTGGCATGCCAATCAGTATCATTCAATGCTTGCTCTGCGATCAGTTGTGCGGGGCCATTGACTTGCCATGGCCCAAGTAGCGCTTTAAATTTAGCGCACCAATAGTGGCTTGCCACCAAGAAGCCAATGCGAATTCCGGCTAAGCCAAAAAATTTTCCAAACGAGCGTAATACGATAATGTGTTCATCTACTATTTGAGGGCAACAAGATTGCTGCTCTGGCATCACATCGATAAAAGCTTCATCGAGCACCAATAAGCCATTAAGGTTTATTAATTGTTCCTGATATTGCTTGATCAGTTCACGATCAAAAAATTGCCCTGTTGGGTTATTTGGGTTAATGATCACCAGCACACAGTTGGGTTGTAATTTTGCTAATTCTGGCAATGAGTCTTGATAAAAGTGCAAAGTAAAGCCCGCCATTTTCCATGCCTGAGCATGTTCTTTGTAGCCGCGCTCTGGTAAATATACTGCTTGACCGGTGAGATTTTGTTGGCGATATAACGCAGGTAATGACTTGATAACGGCCTGACTACCATTAGTGACAACTAACTGCGAACATTGATAATACTCTTTTGCTGCAGCAATAAGTGTTGGGCTATGTTGAGGTAATTGCTGCCATGTGCAAAGTGGTATATTGGGAATAGGATAGCTAGTAGGAGCAATACCTGTCGATAAATCGAGCCAATCTGAGCGAGGTATTTTATATTGCTCAGCAACTTGCTGTAGTTGCCCACCATGAATTAATGTCATTTTTATCCTATTTGCTCAGTCTAGCTATACAACAGCCAACTGATAAGCTGATAACTAAATACTATTGCGACACACAGTAAACTAGCGCGGCTAACGATTTTTAAACTCGTCGGTATATCATCTGCGGTTATATCTTGGTTACAACCTAATGTGACGGTATTAAGCATTTTGCCATGATAAAGAGCACTACCGCCCAATTTTCTCGACATAACTGTTGCGCCAGCAGCCATCACCCAACCACCATTATGACTTTTATATTGGTTGCCCTGCTGATAAGCATTTAATATTGCTTTAGATAAAAAACCTTGTTTCATGCCTTGTAGTGCATAAAGCAAGGTACAACACTTACCCGAGAGAAAGCCCAGTAAGTCATCTAAGCGAGCGCTAGCATAACCAAAATGAATAAAGCGTGCGTTTTTATAACCCCACATTGCATCTAATGTGTTGGCGAGTCGGTGCAGAATAACCAGTGGTGCCCCACCAATTAAATAATAGACTAATGAGGCAATGACGGCGTCATGACCATTTTCTAGCATGGATTCAACCGTGGCTCTCGACATTTCATGCTCGGTCAGCGCAGAGGTTTCTCTACTGACAATATAGCCGGTAAAGTGGCGAGCTTTAGTTAAGTTTCCAGCCTTTAGTGGTTGGTAAATTTGCATTGCATGCTGATGTAAGCTCGTTAACCCTATTGCCAGATATAATACTGCGCTGTCAGCAATGAGTTGCCAATACCATGCTAAATGCGTGGCAAAATAGTAATAAAGTGCAGGTAATGGCAGTACCAGTAAAGCCCATGCGGTGGTGCCGAGTAATTTTGTTTTTAAAGCAGTTCGTTTTGATGTTGCTTGTGGAAACGGTAACGGGTTAAGTTTTGACTCAACTTTGTTTACTAAGCAACCAAAACCAACGAGGTAGTGAAAGTGTTTAGCCTCACCGAATATTTTATCTAACAACAGCGCCATCGACAGTACGATGACACTTGTAAACTCGGGTAATATGGCAATGATTTGCTGATTCATACTATCAAACAATGTTGATATCGTCCTTTATGCTTTTGATTGATGACGTGAGTTAAATAGAAACTTGAACATGGCTATTTCATTTTCTCTATGATGCTAATGTATGCGCTGAAATTGGTTGTTATGATGATCAAACACTACAGTGACTAAGTCACCATTGTCGAATAATTGATAGGCATTGTCAGTTGATTTCTCACCTAATTTTGCCAGTAAGCAGCGTAAAGCTTCACCATGAAAAATAACAAGTAAACTGCTTTTTTGCTGATTTGTTACAAAGGACTTGAGTGTTTCATAAATGCGTTCGCCACAGGTTATTGCACTTTCACCCCCTTCAGGTTTGAGTTCGGTGTAATGGTGCAAAATTTCGTTATAGTGATTATCATCTTTAATGTCATCAACATATTGCCCTTGCCAATCCCCTAAATCTCGCTCATTTAGCCCAGTTAAACTCATCATAGGTACATCTAGCTGTTGTTGGCATATATTGGCGCTAGCTATTGCACGACCTAATGAGGAAGAAGCGATTAACTCGATTGATTTATTGCTCAGTTGCCGGGCAATTTTTTCTGATTGTTGCTTACCTATAGCGGTTAATTCACTATCTAGTTGTCCTTGAAAGCGTTGCACTTGATTCCACTGTGTTTGACCGTGCCGGGCTAAGTATAAAATCGTTTTCATTGTTCAGCTGTGACTCTTGGTCGCTGTTTTTGTGGCTGGGGAGAATAACTAAAACACCTAGTTGGTTCAATGCAAATCTTAGCAGGAGAAAATATTTGCAGCCGTACCCTAGCGAAGCACGATACTAAGGTCTTTTGTTTTACTTACTTTCACTCTTTTTAAAGCGCATTTTGTAAACAAAAGTTTAACATTGAGATACCGTATTTTTAGCCGTGTAATCAACTTAGTATTTTATTGTATAAGGCTTTTTTAACTGACATAAAAGCCAATATTCGTTTTTGGAATAAAAAATCGTTATCTATTCTTTTTGGTTTTCACTAAACTTGTATATTCTGTGCCCATAAGTCCTAATAGGTGAATATCCTTATGCCGCAAGAGCAATTATCTTTACAGCAAAATTCAAATACAGCATCAAGCTCTCTTGATGCCAATCAGCTAGCATTACTGCAACAAGTAACGTCTAGCTACTCTTCGTTGCAGCTTGCATGGGCGAGTGGCTATCTTTCAGCTAAAAGTGAACTAGGACAAGGCGCACAAGTGAGCGTGGCTCCAGCGCAAGCACAAGCAAAAACACTGACCATTTTATATGCTTCACAAACAGGTAATGCTAAAGGTGTTGCTAGTCAAGTTGAGCAAAGTGCCACTGCTGCGGGTATTAATGCAAAATTAGTCAATATTAGTGATTTCAAAGCGAAAGCACTAAAAAATGAAACACACATTTTAATTGTTGCCAGTACCAACGGTGAAGGCGAGCCACCTGATGATGCTATTGAGTTTCATGAATTTCTACTCGGTAAAAAAGCGCCTAAATTGCCAAACCTTAGTTATAGCGTGCTTGCATTGGGTGATAGTAGTTATGAGTTTTTCTGTCAAACCGGTAAAGACTTTGATGAGCGACTTAAAGCGCTTGGCGCTAAACAAGTTTTACCACGCGTTGATTGTGATGTTGATTATGACAGTGAAAGCGAGAGCTGGAAGCTGAGCATTGTTGAAACGTTAAAAGATGAATTAACGCAAGCTGATGTTGCACTTGCGCCTGTTATTGATTTACCAGTAGCTGCTTCTAGCAATTACAGTAAGCAAAACCCACTTGATGCAGAATTTTTATTAAGTCAAAAAATCACTGGACGCGATTCAGCTAAAGACGTACGCCACATTGAAATTGATCTAGGTGAGTCTGGATTAACCTATCAAGCCGGTGATGCCTTAGGTGTTTATTTTGACAATGATAGTGTGCTAGTGACGGAGCTATTAGCCGCACTGAACTTTACGGGCAACGAGCAAATTAGCCTGAAAGTCAATGGCGAGCAGCAAGAATTAAGTATTCAAGATGCGCTAACAAGCCAGCTAGAAATTACTCAAACAGCGCCAGCTTTCATAGCCTTTTGGGCAGAACAAAGTGCTGATGAAAAATTATTAGCGGTAGCCGCAGATAAAAATGATGCCAGAGAATTTGCAGGTAATCATCAAATTATTGATGTTGTTAGCTCAGCTAAGGCTGAAGTTGCACCACAAGCTTTTGCCGATGCCTTACGTAAAATTACCCCGCGCTTATATTCTATCGCCTCAGCGCAAGCCGAAGTAGAAGAAGAAGTGCATTTAACCGTTGGTTTAGTGAATTATGAAAATAATGGCCAACAACGTTTTGGCGCAGCGTCAAACTTTTTAGCTAATCGCCTTGAAGAAGGCCAGCAAGTGCGTGTGTTTGTAGAGCATAACGATAACTTCCGTTTGCCAAGCAATAGTGAAACGCCAGTTATTATGATTGGTCCAGGTACAGGTGTTGCGCCTTTTAGAGCCTTTATGCAACAACGTGAAGCTGATGAAGCCAGTGGTGATAACTGGATGTTTTTTGGCGATCAAACCTTTACTCAAGATTTCCTTTATCAAGTTGAATGGCAAAACTACCTTAAGTCTGGCTTGTTAACACGTATGGATGTTGCTTTTTCACGTGATCAAGCAGAAAAAATCTATGTCCAAGATAGATTAAAAGAACAGGCCAAAGACGTATTTGCATGGCTTGAGCGTGGCGCACATTTATATATTTGTGGCGACATGAGCCGTATGGCGAAAGATGTAGAAATAGCATTATTAGAGATTATTGGCGAGCAAGGCCAATTAAGCAGCGAACAAGCTGAACAGTATTTAAAAGATTTACGTAGTAATAAACGCTACCAGAAGGATGTTTACTAATGACAACTGAATTAATTGTAAAAGGTAAGTTATCGGATAACGAACGCCTAAAAGCAGAAAGTAACTTCTTACGTGGTACTATTGCACAAGATTTAACCGACAGAATTACGGGTGGTTTTACCGCCGATAATTTTCATCTTATCCGTTTACACGGTATGTATCAGCAAGATGATCGCGATATTCGCGCCGAGCGTCAAAAGCAAAAATTAGAGCCATTGCATAATGTTATGCTTAGAGCTCGTTTGCCGGGCGGTATTATCACGCCAACACAATGGTTAACGATTGATAAATTTGCTGAAGAAAAAACCTCTTATGGCAGCATTCGCTTAACGACAAGGCAAACCTTTCAGTTTCATGGTGTTTTAAAGCCTAACATCAAACCTATGCATCAAACGTTAAATAGCATTGGTATCGATGCTATTGCGACAGCAGGTGATGTAAACCGAAATGTATTGTGTACGCCAAACCCTATTGAATCTGAAGTTCATCAAGAGGCTTATGAGTGGGCTAAAAAGATAAGTGAACACTTACTTCCTAAAACTCGTGCTTATGCTGAAATTTGGCTTGATGAAGAAAAAGTGGAAACCACTGAGCATGATGAGCCTATTTTAGGTAGTACATATTTGCCGCGTAAGTTTAAAACAACGGTTGTGATCCCACCTAACAACGATATTGATGTGCATGCTAATGACTTAAACTTTGTGGCGATTAGTGAAAATGGTAAATTAGTTGGTTTTAATGTGCTTGTAGGTGGTGGTTTAGCCATGACCCATGGTGATAAAGCCACTTACCCACGTAAAGCCGATGATTTTGGTTTTATCTCTGTAGAGCACACACTAGCGGTGGCGGAAGCGGTTGTTACTACACAAAGAGATTGGGGAAATCGTGTTAATCGTAAAAATGCTAAAACTAAATATACGCTAGATCGCGTCGGTATTGATGTTTTTAAAGCGGAAGTTGAAAAACGTGCCGGGGTAAACTTTAGTGACTCTCGCGCTTATGAGTTTACCAATCGTGGTGATCGTATCGGTTGGGTGAACGGCGTTGATGGTAAGCACCATTTAACTTTGTTTATCGAAAATGGTCGTATTTTAGATTACCCAGGTAAAACCCTGAAAACGGGTATGCATGAAATTGCCAAAATTCATAAAGGTGATTTTCGCATAACGGCCAACCAGAATTTAATTATTGCTGGCGTAGCTGAAGAAGACAAAGCACACATTGAAAAAATTGCTCGCGAAAGCGGCTTAATTGATGATGGTACCTCTAACCAACGTAAAAGCTCAATGGCATGTGTTGCCTTTCCTACTTGTCCATTAGCAATGGCAGAAGCTGAGCGTTATTTACCTACATTAGTAGATGATGTTGAAACCATCCTCGCTAAAAATGGTTTAGCCGATGAGTCAATTATTTTGCGTGTTACCGGTTGTCCTAATGGTTGTGGCCGTGCAATGTTGGCTGAAATTGGCCTAGTGGGCAAAGGACCAGGAAAATACAATATGTACCTAGGAAGCAACCTTGGTGGCACGCGTATTCCTAAGCTTTATAAGGAAAACTTAAACGAGCAAGATATCTTAACTGAAATTGATAGTTTAAGTGCTCGTTGGGCAGAAGAGCGTAACCAAAATGAATGTTTTGGTGATTTCGTCATTCGTGCCGGCATAGTCAGTGAAGTGAAAATAAGTGTTAGGGATTTTCATGAAGACTAATTCACTCATCTCGACAAAGCCTGATGTAGTGTCGCACTTGTCTGCTAACAAAGAGCTTAGTGTCAATAAAGCAGGGAATAGCTTTCCTGCTTCTTTGCCTAAACCTTGGCTTGCACAATGGAATGACGATTTAGAGCAAAAAACGCCATTAGCTCGTATTGAGTGGACCATGGAAAATTTGCCTAGCCAGTTTGTATTATCATCAAGTTTTGGTATTCAGTCTGCGGTCATGCTACATATGATGACGCAGGTTGATGCAAATATTCCTGTGTTGCTAACAGATACTGGGCATTTGTTTCCAGAAACCTATCGTTTTATTGAGCAGTTAACTGAACGTTTAAAGCTTAATTTGCATGTATACAGTGCTGTTGAAAGTGCTGCATGGCAATTAGCTAAGTATGGCGAGCAATGGGCGCAAGATGATGATGCGTTAAAGCAGTACAATCGCAAAAATAAAGTAGAGCCACTAGAGCGTGGCTTATCTGAATTAAACTGTGGTACTTGGTTTTCTGGTGTACGTAGGCAGCAATCAGATCACAGACAGGGCTTGTCGGTTGTCAGTATTTTACGTGGCCGTTTTAAAGTGCATCCAATCATTGATTGGAGTAATAGAGATGTGCATCAATATTTAACTAAGCATGATTTACCTTATCACCCGTTATGGGAGCAAGGGTATGTTTCGGTTGGTGATGTACACAGTACTAAGCCATTGACTCTAGGTATGGATGAAAGCGAAACGCGCTTTGGACCAGGACAAAGAGAATGTGGTTTACATACGGATGGTGACGGAATTTAAGCGCTTTATCTAGCAATGGCTTTAAAGTGTTTACGTTTTCTATTCTTTGCTATCTACCGAAAAATGATGATTTAGTTGCTGCTTTAAATGGGCATAAAAATCATCATTCGCTTTATCTGAGATAAGGTGAGCTAGCTCCACGCCAATAGGTGTGAACTTATAAAACTGCAAAGTTACATTGGCTTTTCTACTGGCTAATTTTAAGGGCAGGCCATTGTAACTAAACTTAATAGGCTCGCCGTTATTCATCATGCTAGATTCACTTTCTTGAATAAAAATTAAGTGGTTGTCCGCAAGTGATAATAAGTCTGCGTAATTTAAGCCAAATTGACTAAGGTTGACGTACTGCTGCCGATCTTTACTGAAAAAATTCAGTAAGCCAGGTTGTTGGTAACTGCCAGAGATAAGGCGAATATTCTTTCTACTTTGATCTTTAACCGCTAATGAGCAAGCTTTCGCTAATAATTTTGCATCAACAATACTCATATCTCGAAAAACTTTTAATGCTTTTAGTGAATATGAACCGGGTCGAGACAACTCGCCCGCTAAAATTTTAGCCCATAAATCTTGCATGGTGCTGTTGCTAACATCTTCGGCTAAATTAATGAAGCGATTAAACCAATCTAAATCTGTTCTTTTATCTATAGTTTTACTCGCACAAAAGCTGTATGTTTTCTCCATAATCGCTTCAATATTTTTTTGCTTACGCAGGTTAGATAAACGTGCTCGTTTAGTACTGCGATCTTCAACAGGCATTTGTTGCTCTACGGGCAGCAAAGCGGCTTCTAGGCCAAACTGTTTCGTTATACTGAAGAACTGTTTGTGAGCGGCAGATTCTATAGGCTTTTCGGTTTCTTGATTTATGATTAAATCAGCATTTTTTTTGTCAAGTTGCTCATGGTTTTCATCAACTGTGACAACGGATGTTTTACTAGATTTCACCATAATGTTTCAAGCCTGAGTGGAATATCATCTTTTTATCGATGATTTTTATGACGATATATTAATTTTATTGTATTGATTTATTGAATATTGTCAAAGTGGCTTTTATTATGTATGAGGATGAGGTAAAAAAGTAGCTTTAGCGTATAGTTAAGTTATAGTTATACAATTTATATCAAAATCAAATCTAGTTAATCGTAATTTGTGCATTTTCAGTGTCAATTTAACAGGGTTAATTACTTGAGGGCAGTATGCAAGCATCAGAAAACTCTAATGATGACTTTCTATTTATCGACGATAGTGATGAAGATGAAATATTAGATTGCGATGGCAAGGAAACATGGCGCGTTCTAATTGTTGATGATGATCCAGAAATTCATTCTGTCACCCAGTTAGCTTTGTCTGACTTGGTTGTGTTAGGGCGCCGTTTAGAATATTTACATGCCTATTCAGGTCAGGACGCATGTACATTGATTGAACAGCATGATGATATCGTGCTGGTGCTGCTTGATGTTGTAATGGAAACGGACGATGCAGGTTTAAATGTTGTTAAGCATATTCGTGAAAATTTGCAGCGACAAGATATCCGTATTGTTTTACGTACTGGGCAGCCGGGTTATGCGCCTGAAGAAAGTGTTATTAAAGAATATGATATTAATGATTATAAAACCAAAACTGAGCTTACTCGCCGAAAATTAGTCACCACAGTTTATGCTGCCATCCGTTCATATCAACAAATTGCTACTGTTTCTGAAAATCGCAAAGGCTTAGAGCAAATCGTTGTAGGTGCTGCCAACTTGTTAGAGTTGCACTCTATGACGGAATATTGCCAAGGGGTCTTGCAGCAACTTACCAAACTCATAGGGCAAGATGTAGAATGCTTATTCTGTGCCAGAGGTCAGGGAATAATCGATAATGCTGACGATTTGAGTTTTTATATTATTGCTCAACAAGGCTTTTCTGAAACGCTGACTAAACAAAAGCTAGACACCTTTAACGATGAACCCGTCAGCCAGCAAGTTAAATATTGTTTTACGCAAAAAAAGCATCAGTCTGATGAATTATCACACTATTTTTACTTAGCAAGAGGAGGGTACCGTGCGGTTATCTATCTTGCTTTACAAGAGCCGTTAACAGAAACTCAACAACAATTGATGGAAGTGTTTTTAACGAATGCGGCTGTTGGTTATGAGAATGTTCATTTATTTCAAAAGCTAAGTAATGCGGCTTATAAAGATTGGCTAACAAGCTTACCTAACAGGCTAGAGTTTGTGCGCTTATTGGATCTTTTTGCAAAAAACAATTGTGATAATGAAGTTGCGGCATTGATTGATTTGAATCACTTTAGTGATGTGAATGATGGCTTAGGCCAAGATATCGGTAATTTATTACTCGCGGCAGTTTCACAGCGCCTGCAAAACTTAGGGCCCGGTTGCAAAGTTGCGCGAGTAGGTGCAGATGTTTTCGGTATTATTGGTACAACGGAGAGTTTGACGCCAGATATTCTCAGTCAACTGTTTGAGCAGCCATTTGTTGCTGGTGAGCAAAAGTTACCCATTAATGCGTGTTTTGGCTTTTGTACCAAAGAGCATGCTAGCGTCAATGGTGTGCAGGTACTAAACCAGATTAATATTGCGTTAAATCTTGCTAAAAAACAACGTATTGAACACTTTGCTTATTATAACCCTGAGATGGAAGATGCCACTTTATGGCGTTTAAATATGATCAGGGAATTACGTACAGATTTTGCTGAGAATAGGCTAGAGCTTTGGTATCAACCACAACTTGCGTTAGATACAGGTAAAGTTATTGGCGCGGAAGCTTTATTACGTTGGCGTACTGCTGATGGTAACTTTATTTCACCGGCAGTATTTATTCCCTTAGCAGAGTATTCAGGGTTAATTGTTGATATTGGTGGTTGGGTCGTAAACCAAGCATGTCAGCAAATTAATGATTTAAGTCAGCAACATTTCTCCGATATCACCATTTCAGTGAACGTTTCTATTCCTCAGTTTAGACGTGGTAATTTTGTTGACACGGTAATGAAGGCCATTGATAAACACAAAGTAAACGCAAGCAAACTTGAGTTAGAGATCACTGAAAACATCTTAATGGATGATCCACAAGTTATTATTGATGCCTTAATACAATTAAAATCAATTGGGATAAGTATTGCTCTTGATGATTTTGGTACAGGTTTCTCTTCGTTAAGCTATTTGCAAAAACTGCCGCTTGATCGCTTAAAAGTTGACCGCACCTTTATCAAAGATATTGATCAAGAGGGTCAGTCAGTTATTGCGGAAACGATTATCAATTTAGGTAAAAAGATGAACCTAAAAGTTATCGCTGAAGGAATTGAAGAAGTAGAGCAGCAAGAGCGTTTAGTCGAACTTGGTTGTGACGAAGTACAAGGCTTTTACTACGCTAAACCCATGCCTAAAAATGACTTTTTACACTTTCTAAAAAACAATAAACCCCACTAGTTAACAGTAAATGGTTGCTCGTTTACTGTTACACATCTTATAAATTATGTTACTGAGCTCAACTTGTTTATTCAGGATTAGCCACAATAACGTTTGTTTTTATTCTCGTCTCTAACCCTTGCCTTGGCTCATCAGGGATTAACATTGCTAAACCCAAAGAGCATGATGCAAAGCCAGCACCGATATAAAATACCCAAGCGGGTTGAACAATCCATAGCATTCCTAGTAATGCAGGAATGACGACAGCAGCGATGTGATTGATTGAAAAGCTTACTCCTGCACTGGCAGCAATATCTTCTGGCTTTGAGATTTTTTGGAAATAGGTCTTAATAGCAATGGCAAGGGCAAAGAATAAGTGATCAATAACATACAATGCTGCGGCTAGATCGGCATTGTCAACTAAACCATAGCTGATAAAAATAACTATTAAGCCTATGTACTCAAAGCGTAACGTTGCTCGCTCACCTATTCGGCCAATTAATTTGCCAATTTTTGCCGCAAATAACCAATTGAAAACATAATTAATCAGAAAAAGCGCGCTGACATCGGCAACACTGTAATGGAATTTTTCTACCATTAAAAAGCCTGCGAATACCACGAAAATTTGCCTTCGCGCGCCACTGAAAAAAGTTAACGCATAGAACAACCAGTATTGCTTTCGTAAAATGAGTTTTTTTGTTTGCGGTGTTTTCTCAGGGAAGTGTTTAAATGAAAGCGCTAATAATAAAGTAAGCAATAAACCAAGGCCACCAAATAAGGCGTAGGTTAATTGAAAGCTCCATTGCTGTTTTTCCATTAGCAGCCAGATACTGGAGAAGGCTAATAGCGAAGCAATAGACTTTGCTGATAGCATTCGCCCCATAAAGTGAGCAGCTTTATCTTTATTTATCCATTGTAATGTTAAGGATTGGCTTAGCGTTTCATAATAGTGAAACCCGACTGACATTAACATTGTGGTTAGGTATAAACCGATAATACTTGGAAAATAACCTGTGATGAATACGCCTAAGCTAGTGATTGCTAATGAAAGCAACGCAAGTCGCTGCTCTTTAATGAAGATTAACGCATAAATTACGGTAAAGGCTAAAAATCCGGGTATTTCTCTTAGGCTTTGCAACATACCAATTTCTACACCAGTAAAATTGGCTTTTTCAATAACGAAGTTATTTAATAAAACCATCCATACTGAAAATACTAGCGGCATGATAAAAGCCATAGCCAGCAGCAAATGTTCAGGCTGATTGAAACGCGAGAGAAGTCTTTTCATGATTGCATTTTAAGAGAGGCTTGAAGCACTGTAGTTTACGCTTTTCTTTTAATATTTCAATTACAGCGAATGTACATTTGTTGTTTGTGGTTGCATCTGACTCAAGTAAAGCTAGTTATAGTGATTTGTAAGAATTGCGCAATTTCGATTTTATGGCGCTATAAGATCGGATAAAGGGCTTCGTACACCATTAGCGCCATGTTCAATAACGTGAGTATAAATTTGTGTGGTTCGCAAATCGCTGTGTCCAAGCTGCTCTTGCACGGTACGAATGTCGGCGCCACGCTGCAATAAATGCGTAGCGAAAGAGTGCCTTAATGTGTGGCAGGTAACATTCTTTTCAATGTTTGCCTCTTTCGCAGCGTGCTTCACCACTTTTCTTATCGATGTTTCACTAATATGGTGACGCCTAAGTGCATTGACTTGAGGATCAATACTTAACCTTTTTGAAGGAAATAAGTAGTGCCATCCTAGCTCTTTTCGCGCGTAAGGATATTTTCTGCTCAAAGCAAAAGGTAAATAGACACCTTGATATTTTGGGTTTTTAATATCTAATTGAAAAAGAAGCTCGACACTGCTTATTTGCATTTTAAGTGGTTTAACAAGCTCTTTAGCCAAAGTGACACAACGGTTTTTTGCCCCTTTTCCTTGCCAAACTCGCACTGTGAAATGATCAAAATCTATATCTTGCACTCGTAAGCGAACAGTCTCCATTAAGCGGAGGCCACTGCCGTACATTAGTTGACAAACTAACCTAAAATTTGCATTTATTTGTGGTAATAGTGCCGAAACTTCTTGTTGCGTTAGCACCACTGGAAGCTTTTGTTGTATATGACTTTTATTAAAGTTTAACGCTAAAGTTAATTCGTTTTTCAACACATTTTTATACATAAATACCACAGCGTTAAGCGCCAATGCTTGAGTTTTAGGCGCAACATTCATTACGTTAGACAAGTGAGATAGAAAAGCTTCTACTTCAAGAGCATGACAAGTACTTGGGTGACGCTTATTGTTAAAAACAATAAACGCTTTAATCCAATATAAATAGGATTCAATGGTGCGCTTCGAATACCTTTGAGTCCACATTAGCTCTTCGATATGAGAAAGAAAGGGTGAATTCATGCATATTTCCTTATACAATTCACTGGTTTTTCATACAGTATAGTGTTGACGTTTGCTTTTCGCCAATAAAAAGGAAATTTTCTCGCTTTCCCCATAAGTTATTTCTTATATAGGCTAGCAAGTTGTTGTGAATAATAGATAAATAACGTATGTTTATATTTTGAAAATCATGAAATAAGGATTTTTTCTCTGTTTAAACAAGGAATTTTTCTTTCTAATAAGTTGTTAGTTGCTTTTTATTTAAGTGCTATTAAAAGCAGCAATTACAAACTCTAGTGAGTTTGTAAAAACAGTTATCAATCACAGGGAGTGTTTTCGTTCAGCCGTCATTTTTCAGCGTTCAAACTTCCAAATGTTGCAGCTAGTTTTAGCGTTAGCTTTCTTACGGTGGGTTGGTTACAGTAGCGTTATTAATAAGTTGTTGTGCATCAGCAACTAACAAGCATTTAAACAGGGACAAATAACAGTTGGCTGTCGTTCGTTCCTCACTATTTTAGCCAACATTATTTGCCCA
>JAPHTO010000163.1 GCA_026196955.1 Colwellia sp.
AATTAATGAAATATAGAATAACTATGTTTAACAAATTTTGTTTGTTCTAAGCTCGCTAATGCAGCTCTAAGTTGATCAATAAATTAGTGCAATTGGTATAAGAGGAGAAGGTTATGACTGATTCAATAGTAGAGTATATGAGTAAGTTTACCAGTAAAAGTAATCCACATGAGCTGAGTTGTGACATGGTCAGCTCTGCGGTTCATCAAATTTCTGCACCAATTCCAGCAGAGTTATACAAACAACTGAAAGCCATGGCGGCAGACTTTAATTATGATGCTAACTGTGTTGCTGGCGATTTACTCACCATAGCATTGACGGAGGCGTTAGCCTGTTTATCGGAGGAAGATGCTCAGCATGTTCTTCAAACAAGAAATGTCTATCAGCAAGGAGAAATGCAATGTCATCAAGAAGTCACGCGCTTTGATGCTGGTGGAACGTAAATGGCTACACATACAAAAAAATCATTAAAAAGTGACAAGTAGCACCACCTAATACAAACAAGTGCCAAATAGCATGGTTGAAGGGTATTTTTTTCTGTACATAAAAAAATACCCCCAGACAATAAATTAGTCCACCTAAGGTAAGCAGCGATACGGCATTATCGGGGAGCACTGTGTAGAGCTCACCTAAAATAGTAAATGAGATAAATCCCATCCCTATATAGGTCGCTAATGATATTTTCTTATAGCGACTGCCAAATTTAATTTTGAAAATTATACCGCCAATAGCAATGGCCCAAATAAGTCCCATTAAGCTGTAGCCAAGTATGCCATGTAAGCTAAGGAGTAGTAGTGGCGTATAGGTTCCTGCAATCAATAAATAAATGGCGCAATGATCTAATAACTTGAATACTTTCTTGGCTTGCGGATTTGCAATACCATGGTAAAAAGTTGACGCTAAAAAAAGTAAGATCAGGCTAGTACCATAAATACTAAAACTTATGATGCGCATTAATTCATCATTACTGGCTGAGCGTGTGATAGCGTTATTCGAAACAGAATACGTGAGCAGCATAACTAGTGCCATAATACTCATCAATGCGCCAAGTCCGTGACTAATGGTATTAGCCCACTCCTCTTTTGCACTATAAGCAGATATTTCAATAGTCATAACAAATTTTCAACTTTAAAGTAATAATTTAAGTGTACAAGTGTACGCTGTTTTTGAAGAGTAACAAATAAAGCGAGTAAAGTGAAGTGATCTGACCAGAAGGAATAGGCGTTGATAACCCTAAGTTAGCTCTTGATTATTGTAGAGCTAACTAGGCTGAGGAGGGATTTTCAGATAAATCTATAGGGCTAACTCTATAACCATCTCTTTTAATTCATCTTTTGATATAGAGTTACTATGGTTTGTATCAAATCGATTGAAAATTGATTCGCACATACGAATGCCTTTATCTTGTAGTAACACATCGATCAACTCAACGAATTCTGTACGACTAATGACACCGTCTTTATCTTCGTCAAATACTTCAAACAATTCATCAACCCACTGGTTTAGTTCCATAACGTTTACCTTTTAACCAAGTCTTTTTAAATAATGCTATTACTAAACTTTATCCTGTATAACTGATTTTTGGAATGCTTATTTATAAATATTTACAAATAGCTACGTTTTAAATATGGGTGAAATAAAATAGAATGCAAAGCTTGTCACGAAAATGTTTAAAACTATGGAAGTTAAAGATGATAAAAAGCTGGAGAATTAGCTTATGTTTGTTCTTATTAGTGAGTTTACACGCTCATTCTTTAGAGCAGTCACTGTCGATAGAAAACTGTCATGTTGATGGTGTAAAAGCGCAAGTAAAATGCGGGAAGTTACAAGTTCCTGAAAACTACAATGATGTTGATGGTGAAAAAATTGACATTAACTTTGTTGTTCTCCCGGCAATAGACAGCAGTGATAATAAAACCCCTTTAATGTTTTTAGCGGGAGGCCCTGGGCAAGCAGCAGCTGAGCTAGCTTCAGGTTTACGTCGTGTGTTTAATGAAGTCCGTAAAACGCGTGATTTGATCTTAGTGGATCAACGAGGCACGGGTGACTCACATCCACTTCAGTGTGAAGATGCTCTCGAGCAAAATGTTTATGAATTAACACCTGAAGATTTTTCAGCGCAAGACATCAAAGATTGCCTTGCAAGTTTCACTGGTGATTTAAGCCAATATAACTCAGAAAATGCAATCCGTGATTTTGATGCTGTGCGTGTTGCACTCGGTCATAAACAAATAAATATTTACGGTGGCTCATACGGAACTCGTGCTGGTCTTGTTTATATGCGCATGTATCCTGAATCATTGCGTAGTGTGGTACTTGACAGCGTCGGCCCTATAGAAGTGCCTATTGGTTTATTTGGACAAAGCTCAGCAAGATCATTTAATTTATTGTTAGAAAATTGTCAGAAAGAGCCTAGCTGTCAAAAAGCTTACCCTGAATTGGAACAAGAATTTAGAGATTTAGCAGCACGATTGGCACAAGAGCCTGTGCAAGTTGCAATTGCTCACCCTAGATTAGGTACACAAACTAACTTTGTCATCAGTAAAGCCAAATTATTAGGTACTTTGCGTATGCAATTATATTCTGTTGCTACGCGTTCGTTGGTGCCTTTGGTTATTCATCAAGCATATTTAGGAAACTATATGCCGCTAGCTGGATTAGTTGCTCAATCAGAAGGAGGACAAGGGATTTATCTTGGCTTGCTATTTAACATAACCTGTAATGAGGACTTTCCAAGAATATCAGCAAGCGACTTTGAACAAGATGCCAATAATAACTTTGGTGGAGATGATAGTCATTTTGGTTTTAAAATGGTGTGTCCTTTATGGCCTCAATATCGTCCAAATGAAGATTTTTACCAACCTGTGACCGCAAATATTCCCACGCTCATTTTATCAGGAAATTTAGATCCTGTTACGCCACCGAGTAATGGCGTATATAGCGCTAATACATTACCTAATAATCATCATATTGTTATTGAAAATGCATCGCATACTGTTGCTATGAGTACCTGTGCTAGTGATATTATCAATGAGTTCTTAACAAGCTTAAAACCTAGCGAATTAGATGAATCTTGTGTGGACGATATCCCTAGCGAGTCCTTTATGACAAGCTTAAATGGTGGAGTATTGAACAGTGCAACCAGCGGTATAAAGCCTTCTATTTCAGTACAAGGAAGTAACGAATGATACAAGTTAACAATTTGCGTAAAACCTTTGGTTGTAGCAAAAAAACATTTTTGAGTCGGGTAAATAACAAAGAGCAAAATACTGTTATTGCGCTCGATGGCTTATCTTTTACAGCCAATGACGGTGAAATCACCGGTATTTTAGGTCCCAATGGCGCAGGAAAAACCACTTGTTTGCGGACTCTCTATGGTTTATTAAAAGCGGATGAAGGTAGTGCAACAATTGATGGCATCAATGTGGTGGAAAACCCATTAGCAGCGCGAGCACGGTTAGGGATATTTCCTGATAAGTTTGGCTTATATGAGCGTTTAACCGCCTATGAGCAAATAGATTATTTTGCCAGTATTCATGGCTTACAAGGGAGTGCTAAGCATCAAGCTATCGAAACTGTGATTGAAGACTTGGAGATGAGTGATCTCGCACATCGTAAAACCTTAGGCTTCTCTCAAGGTCAGCGTATGAAGGTAACGCTTGCGCAAGCGCTTGTTCATCAGCCAAAGAATTTTGTACTTGATGAGCCAACACGGGGTTTAGATGTAATGAGTACAAGAGTGTTGCGTAACTACCTAGCGCGTTTTAAAGAAAAGGGACATTGTATTTTATTTTCATCACATGTGATGCAAGAAGTCGCCGCTTTATGTGATCGTGTGGTTATTGTTGCAAATGGTAAATTGGCAGCCGAAGGCACGCCAGCAGAGCTGTGTGAACTTGCCGGAGAAACTCAATTAGAAGAAGCCTTTGTTAAAATAATTGGCTCAGATGAAGGAGTCGCGGCATGATTCAGTTTAAAGCATTATTATCCAAAGAGTTAAAAGAAGCTTTCCGTGATAGACGAGCCATGATGATGGCGATGATGATGGCGGTGATGGCACCAGTAATGATCTTTGCCATGTCAAAAGTGATGATTAAAGAAGCGGTAGAAACACCGGCAATTTATGTAAAGGTTACTGGCGCTGAATATGCACCTAAATTAATTAAAGCGCTCGAAGATGAGAATATCTTATTGTTCAACGACGTGCCAAGCGCTGAACAAGCGATATGGGATGATCGTAATCTCACCTTAACAATTCCAGATAGCTTTAACCAAGATATGCTTGATGGCAAAACAATTGATATCTATTTAAGTGCTGATTACAGTGAAAAAGCGAATATGTCACCTGTGCGTCGTATTAATCATGTGATCAATAACTTTTCCCGAGCTATTGGTTATAAACGCTTATTAGTACGCGGCATTGATGTACGTTTATTACAACCAATAAAGGTCATTGAGCAAGATACTTCCTTACCCAATTCAAATGCGATGATTATTTCTATGATGCTAGGCTTGTACTTATTAATGGCTGCGTTTATGTCTGGTTTGCCTGTTGCTATTGATGCCAGTGCAGGTGAGCGTGAACGAAACGTGTTAGAGATGTTGTTATGTCAACCCGTCAGTACGGTTAAAGTTGTAGCCGCGAAGTTGTGCTGTGCAAGTTTGATCGCTTGCATTGGTGTTTTGCTAACCTTAAGTTTAACGTCCTTTTCCGTGAGTTTCATTGATTTAACAAAAATTGGCGCTAGTTTTAGTTTAGATATCTTTACCATCACCGCATTATTACTTTTGTTGTTGCCAATCTGCTTCTTTGCTTCAGCGTTACAATTGTTTGTTGCTTTTCAGTCGAAAAATTTTAAAGAAGCGCAGTCTATGGTGTCTATGATCATCATGTTGCCAGCAATGGTACCAGTGATCATGATGTTTGTTGATGATAAACCTAAATGGTTAGATTGGTTACCTATCTCAGGTCAATCACTTATTATGGAAGATCTTTTCAAGGGCTTACCTGTATCTTGGGGCTTGTTAGGATTTACGGGTTTAGTGACCATAAGCTTGACTGTTTTATTAGTTCTATTGATGGCGAAAAAGCTTCGTTCTGAAAAAGTTGTTTTAGCTTTGAGTTAGCCCTTCATAGCATGATTTATACTTTTAAACGGCGCATTTAACGAGCCGTTTTTATTTGGTTTTTATGTGTTGATTTGTGTTAAATTTCGATTTGCGGTTATTTTTGTGAATAATATTTGTTGTGTCTTGTGTTTTTTTTAGTTATATTTTGTTTTGATTGAAATGATGTCGATATTGAAAGTTTTAATAGTCGTTTTCTTAGCGTGAGGTTTATCTTCATTAAGCTATAAAGAGAGCATAAGACAAGACAAAATGAACTAAAACTCATGGGTTTTAACATGTACATTTTGAGCTAATTCAGGCAGAATACGCGGCATTATTTTTAGTACTTATTTTATAGTCAGAACTTGCAGCTTTATAGGTTGCTTATTTGAGGAAAAAACATGTTTACTCGTGATATGAATATTGCCGATTTTGATGCTGAACTTTATCAAGCTATGAGCAA
>JAPHTO010000149.1 GCA_026196955.1 Colwellia sp.
AGTAGTGTGTAGCCTAGTCACTCTAAGCAAATACTACTCAACAAAGAGTAAAACGTTTTTAGCCGAATCCTTCGGACAGCGTTTGTTGGTCATTTTTACCGAGTTATCAACTTTTTTTGTAACGTTACATGGATGTAGCTTATTAGACAATGCAGGAGCATATTGTCCTGAACAACCACATTACAAAGGCTCTGCCTTGTATAAATACCCAACAAATAGCTGCAAAAACAACCTCGAAAGATCAACAGACCCTTGAATTACCCCTAGCGACTTTCTTTTTTTCTTCACAAATGTGCAATAGAAGCTTAATAAAACTTCATTACGATTTTAGCGTTTTCAATTTATCAACATATCACCTTATAAATTAAACCTAAAATATAGGAACACACATGTCTATAAAAAAAAGTATTATTGCCTTATCAATGATATCTATATTGTCTGCTTGCCAATTTGATGGCGACGATGGTAAGCAAGGAGAGATAGGAGCACAAGGACAGCAAGGCGAGCAAGGCATTGCTGGTGAAAATGCAATACAAAACGTAAGTGTACAAGTGGTAGGACGCTTTAGCGCAGGCGGTAAAGAAATTGCAGGAAAAAGTGCTGCTGAAATAGTTCAATTTCATCAGGCGTCCAACTCAGCATTTGCTATTAATAGTGCCGTAAATCAAATAGAAATAATTCCCTTAGGCTCATTACCAGCAACTGAAGTTGCTAACCCCATCACCGATACTAGTTTAGTTTCAACGGCCTTTACTTTTCCAAGTGAGGTTGAAGTATTATTAGCAAACAATACGCTTGAAACCATAACGTTGGGAGATGCTAATTCTATTGATATTTTTGAAAATATTCTTGCTATTGCGGTTCAAGCCGTCGATAAAACCCAAGATGGTGCGGTATTATTTTATCAGTTAGATAATCAAGGCAATGGTACATTTATTAAAGCCGTAAAAGTTGGCTCACTGCCTGATATGCTCACCTTTACTACAGACGGAAAAAAAGTATTAATAGCAAATGAAGGTGAGCCAAACAGCGATTACAGTATCGACCCTGAGGGTTCAATTTCTATTATCAACCTTATAGATGCAATACCAGCAGATATTAGTGACACCATCAACTTAAGCTCAGATATAACATTTAGCAGCGACTTGCTTGATGATGAAGATTTTGATTCTGATGCTAAGCGATTAAGCTTATTAAAAACTGCTGGTTTAAAATTAGCAGGTCCTGTAAATACAACATTAGCGCAGAGTTTAGAGCCTGAATACATCAGTGTTAGTGATGACAATAAAATGGCTTTTGTTTCATTTCAAGAAAACAATGCCATAGGCATTATAAACCTAGAAGCCAACACCATTGAAGTTAAGCCGCTTGGGTTTAAAAGCTGGCAGGATTATCAGATAGACTTCACCAATAAAGATGAGGTTGCTTCTTTTGAATATGTTGAAAATTTATATGGCATGTTTCAGCCTGATACTATTACAACTTATCAGTGGAATGGCGCTACATTTATTCTCTCTGCAAACGAAGGTGATTCACGTGATTACGACGGCTATTCAGAGGAAGTTCGTGTTAAAGACATTATCGATCCCGATGAACTAAACAAGGCGTTATCACCTGAGCTACAAGCATTTTATGATGCTAGTGGCGGAAAAAATGGTTTAGGCCGATTAAAAGTCACAACAGCACTAGGCGATGCTGATCAAGATGGCATTTATGAAGCGTTATACGCGTACGGTGCACGTTCATTTTCCATTTGGGATCAACAAATCAACCTTGTTTTTGACTCGGGTGATGATTTCGGCAAAATTTCATCTTCAGTTTTAGGTAATAACTTCAACAGCACTCATACCAAAAATAAAGGTGATAACCGCTCTGACGATAAAGGTGGTGAGCCAGAAGCGATAGCGGTAGGAACAATTGGCGAGAGAACCTATGGTTTCATTGCCAGTGAACGATCTGGTGATCTGTTCGTATATGACATAACTAACCCGTTTAATGTTAGCTTTTCTGCATATTATAATAATCGAGATTTTACCGTTGACTATGAATTAGATGACGATTTAGGTAACCCCTGCGATAGTAATGAAGGCATGGACTGTACCCACATAGAAAGTGCTGGTGATTTAGGACCTGAAAGTATTAAGTTTGTTGCTAGTGAAAAAAGTCCAAATGGTATGCCATTACTGATTATAGGCAATGAAGTCAGCGGCTCAGTTACAGTCTATCAGGTGATAACTGAGTAATTTTGTTTGCTCATATAAAACAATAAAGGGATAAAGCCTACTCCGTTTTATCCCTTTTATTATGTTAGTTATGTTAGTTATGTAATTTTTGCTAACAAGCCATCACTGGCATCTTCGACCAAATCTAAGACAAAGCGAAAACCATTGGCACCACCGTAATAGGGATCAGGAACTTCGCTTTCTTCATGGTTATTGGCAAAATCTAAAAACAACATCGCTTTACTTTGCAAATGCTCAGGTGCAATTTCTTTCAGATCTTCAAGGTTAGCATTATCCATGGCTAAAATAAGATCGAAATCTTCAAAATCTTTTGAGGTTACTTTACGTGCTTTAATACCGTCAAATGAGTAGCCTCGCTCAACCCCTACTTTTTGAGCTCGATGATCAGGCTTTTCCTTAGCGTGTGCGCCAACAGTACCTGCTGAATCAATTTTTAGTGATAGTCCTTGACACTTTGCCTTGTGCCTAAAAACAGCTTCTGCACTGGGTGAGCGGCAAATATTGCCCATACAAACGAATAAAACACTACATATTCCTTTTAATTCTAATGTGTTAGACACTATTTAGCCCCTGTAGAGTTGATTGTTTTTACTTGTTTCGCCTCCAATAAAATCAACAACTTGTATTTTACTTTTGGGGAATATTTTTACTATTTTGAGGTAAAAGCATACAAACGTAAAGAGTAAAAACAACAAACGCCGAAGAAGCTTGATATCGATCATGAATCAACATTGTTTTGTCCTAGCACGTTCATATGTAAAGAAGTTAATTCGAACACTTCCAAAAACTGAACAAACAAGAAACTTTGGCGGCAATGTTAGCATTATAATATTTAGTATTCCTTGCTTGCTCGTCAATTGAGTTACTGGCATCATAAAATAAAAAAAGGATTTACTATGTTCAAAAATATCATAGACTCATTTTTAATTATTGATGCCAAAGACAAGCCAGCCCCTTCTTTTCTAACAGCTTATATTTTTACTTGGTTGGTTTGGCACTATGAAACTACACTTGCCTTTTTTAAAACAAAAGGGGACTTTACTACACGCTTTAATTCAAGCATAAATATCACCACAGAAAATCAATGGTTTATTGTGCTTTGCTTAACTTTTGGTTTAGTTATATTGCGCTTCGCTTTAAATAACGCTATCTATTACGTACGGGAGTTTATCGACAACAAAACTCAAGGACGATTAAACGAAAAAGGTCACAAATCCTTTGTTAGCAATGAGGTATACCAAAAGTTAAGTGCTAAAGCATCATCACTTAATAGTGAACTTCTATCATCACAAGACAGAGAAAAAGCAGCAAAAAAATTAGAAAATGAAGCTACATCTGCTTTGTTGGATATGGAAATTGAAAAGAATAAAGTTGAAGCTGATTACAAAACTGTAACAGCATTGCATGATGAACTTATAGAAAAACTTAAGACATCTGGGGTAGTTGCCAAAAAAAATGAGCAAGAAAATGAAAAACTAAAAAATGATATAGATGACCTGCTTAAGATTAACCAAGGTATAAAACAAGATAACGTCAAAACCAATAAAGAAAATGATAATTTGGTCAATGAACTTGCAGCAATAAAACAAAAGCTTAAGATATGGGGCAAAAATTCTGATAGCCCTATAGTCAATTTAATAGGACGCTCAGATGACACGTTAAACAAAGATGAGGAACAAGCTCTCTCTATACTCCTTAGTTCATCAATTATTTATACTGATACAAGTAGAGAAGAGTTAGATTTAATATTAAGTAGAATTAAATTAACAGATCACAACATCAAATATAAGAATATGGCTGGTATTATTGATTCAAGTGATAAAAACTTTCAATTGAAAAGTAGGCAACTGAAAAATCAGCAAGCAATAATAAATGAAGGATTGA
Source organism: Colwellia sp. (assembly GCA_026196955.1). GTDB lineage: Bacteria > Pseudomonadota > Gammaproteobacteria > Enterobacterales > Alteromonadaceae > Colwellia. Next base: position 4,128 of record JAPHTO010000149.1, read on the forward strand.
AAAAGAATCTAGACAAACTTTCATAGAGTCCCAACTAACTATTATTCAACAACCCTAACGACTCATGTCTTGGCAAATGTTTCAACAGTTCCGCGACCATTGCGCTGCACGTTTCCAATAAACCAGACCTTTATGCCACTACTACAGTGGCCTTTTGTTATCTAAATACGCTTCGAAATCTAAAGTTGATTTGGGAACTCGTTGTGAACACAGCTAAATTATTGATTTATAGAGAGCTGTGTTTATTGGCTATAAAAACGAAAAGTACGGATGTTATTTGAGTAAAGTTTTCCACCTTAATTCCTAAAGATGTGGTTAGTTTTGTAATAAATAGTGTTACAAAGCTAACCACTAAAAGCTAGTATTGTTTGATAAAGTTAGCTAAAAGTATTACTCAATCAGCTTCTCTTTGATATATCGCAACCTTCTTCATGCGCAGTCGCCTTATCAATAGCAACAGTCCCCCTAAGAGAAAATAGTAAGAAAAACTACCACTACTCGATTTTTCTGGCACAGTTTCTTGCGCGATCGTTTCATTAGAAACCACGGCAATACCGCCCGGATCATCAATAACACCATTAGCAATACCATCACTGTCATTTGCACCGCCATCTTCAATAAATAAGCGTAAACAGACATTGCCGATAATTAAGCCTTCTTGGTACAACTCACTTTGCGGTGGTGGGCATACACCATTTACCGCGACACTTGAGGCAATAGCATTGTTAGCATCAATAACAAAATCTTGCCAAGCATTGGCTTTAGTATATTTTCGGTAAACCGCATGCTCAACAATGGCTTGAGAGAGCGGAATAACAATTGAAACGGAGCGACCAAACGGAGTAACTTGATGAATTTCAAAGTCAAAGTAGCCTCCTTGGTGTACAAGAGTATCAGCAACAATCAAACCCGTCGCTTCTATTTCCTGCTGTGATAATTGCACACCATCTGAGAACTGTAACCTAGCATACTTACCTAATTGTAAGTGTAAACCTGGCTCTGTTTCAGCTAATCGTACAATGGAGGAATTAACATGAAGCGGCTGTAAATATGGGATAGTTGATGTATCTAAAAACTGTGGTAAACCATCTTTATCATCATCACTGTAGCCTTCATTAATATCAGTAATACCATCCCTATCCGTGTCAGTAGTACTCAAACGGGCTAACGTATCTACCATTGAAAAGGTAAAATACTTTGTTTGCGCTATCGGCTCGCTACCACTATTAGTAGTATTGCCGCTATCAGTTACTGTCACAGACACTTCAACCAAACCTTTGTTTTCCTCAGGTAAGATCACATTGGCGGGCGTAATAAACACCTGTAATTGATTTGCACTTACTTGTGCTGACAGGTAATCAGGCAATTGCCAGTCAATAACGTGCGTATCTTGACTATTTGAATCAGTAATTTCTAGGTTGATTACCGCTTCACCAAGATCTTTAGCAACTTGATTACTCACCAGACCGTTTTGTTGCAATGACAAACTGACATTAGCGGCAACATTCGTTTCTACCACATTAATAATGTGTTCGTTGTGTATGCCGCCATTAACCCCTTGTTCAAACGTTAATATTACTTGCTCAGGGCCTTCAACCTCAAAATCAGTATTTAAAGGGATATCGATAAAACCTTGTGTTCCTTGGGTTATTACCACTTTATTATCACTTAATTGATAATCGGCACCATCTACAGAGCCCGTAATAATAAAAGGTAACTCCAGTGGATATACTGGCGAAATGCCTGATAAGGTAACATTAACCCTTGCAACACCGCCTTCTGCAACCGTTTGCTCTGGCGAAAAGTTAACCAAAGGATGGACATTAAGCACTTGCTCTTTTGTGGCAATATTTCCGGTATTATCTACGGCGCGCCAAGTGATAGGATATAAGCCAGAGTTGATGTTTTTAGCGCCCGTTTCAAAACCAAGGGCGGTTAAATTACAACAATTAATGCCATCTTTACCGTCTTCAACTGACACTTGAGTAATATCAACAAGTTTAGCTAAATCTAACTTGGTGTAGGTATGATCCGCATAAATATGAACCGCTTGTGGAGGTACAATAACTGGAGCGTAATCATCACGAAGCGGATCGGTATTTGCCTGAGCTTCATCGCTATTATTAACACCATCAAAGTCGGTATCAAAAGTACCATCTGCTGGCTCAAGCGGGTCAAAATTATGGCTAAGTTCAAAAATATCACTCATGCCATCACCATCATCATCAAGATCGGCGTTATTACCGACAAGATCATTATCAGTATCAAATTGCTCATTTGGATCAAGCGGCAGCTCATCATAAAAATCTAATGTACCATCACCATCATCATCACTATCAAGCACATCACCAATGCCATCTCCATCAGTATCATTCGCTTCAAACGGATCAAAAGGAAATTCATCTAAATGATCGGCAATGCCATCATTATCATCATCACTGTCTTCATTATTCCCTAAACCATCATTATCATTATCTTCAAATTCATTACTATTTAATGGAAATAAGTCTAAGGCATCAATAACGCCATCTTGGTCATCATCTTGATCAGCCACATTACCAATACCATCACCATCAGTATCAAGCCACTCTAATGGGTTATTTGGTAAGTCATCTTGGTGATCGACAAAGCCATCATTATCATCATCACTATCACTATTATTACCAAGACCATCACCATCAACATCAAGCTGTTCATTAGCATCTAAAGGAAATGCATCCATGCCATCGAGTACACCATCACCATCATCATCATCATCAGCATTGTTACCAATGCCATCTAAATCAGTATCAAACCATTCTAGTGGGTCGGTATCAAAGGCATCAACATCATCAGTAAAAGCATCATTATCATCATCGCTGTCTACATTATTACCTAAGCCATCACCATCAGTGTCTAGTTGCTCATTAACATCAAGGCGGAAAGCGTCTAGAAAATCCAGTACACCATCGCCATCATCATCATCGTCAGTATTATTGCCAATGCCATCAGTATCTGTATCTAAATATTCATTAACATCAAGCGGAAAAGCATCGCTTACATCGGTAATACCATCATTATCGTCATCTGCATCACTATTATTACCTATGCCGTCACCATCGGTATCTGTGCTCTCATTGATATTAAAAGGAAAGGCATCACTGGCATCAAGCACACCATCACCATCATCATCAGTATCGATATTATTACCAATACCATCGCCATCAGTATCAATGGTTTCAGAGAAGAGATCGGGCAAATCATCTAGAGCATTAGCAAGACCATCACCATCTCTATCTGGATCGGTATTGTCACCAATGCCATCACCATCTAAATCTGTGGTTTCCGTTGAATCGAGCGGAAAAACGTCAAGTGCATCGTTAACACCGTCACCGTCATCATCAAGATCGGCATTATTACCAACACCATCTAAATCTGTGTCTATATACTCTGTGGGATCAAGCGGCGCAAAATCACTAACGTTATCGACACCATCGCCGTCTTTATCTGCATCAGCATTGTCCCCTAAACCGTCATTATCTAAATCGAATTGTTCACTATTATCTAAAGGAAAAACATCCGTAATATCAGGTTCACCGTCATTATCAGCATCTAAATCTGGACCATCACATACACCGTCATTGTCTGTATCTAAACGCTCTAAAGGATCTAATGGGCACTTATCTAACGCATCTTGAACGCCGTCACCATCATCATCGTCATCTGCGAACGTATTGCCTAAACCATCATTATCTGTATCGACTGATTCGGTGGCGTCTAAGGGTAAATCATCATTTATATCTAAAACACCATCACCATCATCGTCATCATCGGTGTTGTTACCAATGCCATCTAAATCGGTGTCATACCATTCTGTTGGATCATCGGGGAAAATATCAAAACCAATAGCTGGGTTGCCATTCACAACACCATCACCATCACGATCAGAATCGGCATTATTACCTAAACCGTCACCATCTAAATCACCAGATTCTGCCGGATCAAGGGGATAAACATCGTTAGCATCAGGCACACCATCGCCATCATCATCTAAATCAGCATTGTTGCCAATGCCATCTAAATCGGTATCTATGGTTTCTAACGCATCAAGAGGAAATACATCAAAAACATCAATAACACCATCATTGTCATCATCAGTATCAGCATTGTTGCCAATGGTGTCATTATCAGTGTCTATGGTTTCACTAGCATCAAGAGGAAAAACATCAATGAGATCAGGCGCGGCATCATTGTCATCATTGGTATCTTCATTGTTTCCTAAGCCATCACCATCAGTGTCTAGCCATTCAAAGTGATTAATTGGGAAGGGATCATATAAATCAATGACTAAATCGCCATCATCATTGTTATCTATATTATTGTCTAAACCATCGCCATCAATGTCGGAATCAGAGTTATTGCCAATACCATCAAGGTCGGTATCGTGCCATTCAAGTGGGTCATTAGGAAAAAGGTCGACATCATCATCATAACCATCGCCATCACTGTCGACAGCAAAAACAGCACTGCTGCAAAGTAAGAGCATCAGTGTTAAATATTTAAATCCACGCATTGTAATACTTCTCCATACGCTTCCCTACATAATCAAAAAAAAGTGTTCGCTTTTGAAATAACTCATCCACACCCTTATATCGGTGCAAAATAAGTTTAGCAAAAAATAAAATCTAAGCTGTAAAGGCTTTGTAACACAAAAAAGTTCTTTATCTATTGGCTCTATAGCGACTGACAAGTTTAAAACTTGAGTTTATCAAGCCATTCTCAATAACTAAAATTAGTAACCTTTTTGGCGACCAAAATTATAAGTTAGGCCTAAAAATACAGAGGAGATGTCACCAAACTCAGAGTAGTCAGGGTAATGTTTAACACCAATTTGCACACTCATTTGCTTGGTTATTTTTTTATGAACAAGAAAACCTAACGCAGCATTAACATCGCCTTGCTCTGAAAAATATTTTTCTTCATTAAGCTCAGGCCAAACAAATTTGTTTTCAGTTATAGCAACGCCTACACCTGCTTGAAACTCAACAATTAAGCTTTTAACAAAGCTGTTATAAGATTTAGGGTAATAGCGATAACTTAGCATTAAATCTACAGTATCTAGAGCAAAGTTAATATCATCTTCATTCCAAGTAATATTGATATCTTCAAGGCGGTTATAACTGACTGACCAATTAAACGCTTGTTGGTTAAAGAAGTTATCACCAACACCGACACTAATACCATAAGCCCCGGATTGATCCGCTTTATGTAATTGAATAGATGTTTCTATCGCCTGACTATTAAAAGACGTAATTAACAGCAAAGTGCTAGTGACTGTTGTTAATGCTTTTGAATGGGTAAATAAATTGTTTATGAATGAAATTATTTTACTTCTCACTGCTTTTCTCCTGACAGTTTTTTGTCGGCCTATGGTGTTTTTATGCGCTACTTAGCGATTATTAATGTTAATTCGCTCATTTTTAATTAAGCAAGCAAAAATCAAACCACTCTACTCCAGTGCAATAGCAAAAAATAAAAACGGCTATCATCACAAAATGACAGCCGTTTTATTACTGATAATAAAAAATCAATTATTGAGCAAGTACTAAACCTTCTCGACGCGGATCAGCGCCACCGACAAGGCCTTCTTTAGTTACTTCTATGGCGTGAATGCCACTATTAAGATCGCGCACTTGTATCGTATGACCTTTTGCTTGGAGCAGTGGCTTTAATAATTCCGCAGGTGTCCCTCGCTCTAATGTGGTAACTTTATTGCGGTTAGTCACTTTAGGTAAGTTTATTGCCTGCTGAGGATTCAACTGCCAATCAAGTACCCCAATGAGTGTTTGCGCAACATAATTAATAATTCGGCTACCACCTGGTGAGCCAACAAGTAACTTAAGTGAGCCATCTTTATTAAAGACCATCATAGGAGCCATTGAACTTCTCGGCCGTTTATGTGCTTGCACTCTGTTTGCCACCCATTGACCATTTTTTTTCGGTGCTAAAGAGAAATCAGTCAGCTGATTGTTTAAGATAAAACCTTCCACCATTAGTGCCGAGCCAAAGCCATTTTCGATACTACTGGTCATAGATACCCCATTACCATGGCCATCCACTATCGTTAAATGACTGGTAGAGGGCCTTTCAATGGCTGAGTCATTAGCCTGTGCTAATGCCCCTAAGGGAGAGCCAGCAGCCGCAAACCCCATATCTTTTTCAGGATCAATCAAGGCTGCACGTTCAGCTAAATACTTTGGCGCAATCAAGCCTTCTGTTGGTACAGAAACAAAGTCAGCGTCTGCTATGTAGCGGTTTCTATCTGCGAAGGCTAAACGAGCACTTTGCGTATATAAATGAATAGCCTGTGCATCATTCACAGGATATTTTGCTAAATCAAATTTTTGCAGTTGCCCCAATATTTGAATGACAGCCACGCCACCCGAACTAGGTGGTGCCATGCCGCAAATTTTAAATTCTTTGTAGGGACCACACACGGCGGCACGTTCTTTCACTCTGTAAGCAGCCATATCCTGCAACGAGAGTAAGCCTGGTGTTATATTGGCATGATTAACCTTTTCTACTATGCGCTTGGCTATCCACCCTTTATAGAAAACATCAATCCCCTCTTTTGCCACGCTAGTATAAACCTTAGCCAATTTTTTATTCACTAAAACATCGCCTGCTTTAACTGACTTGCCATTAGGAAAAAAATACTGATTAATTTCAGGAAGCTTATGAATTCCTGGGTTAAAATTCATACCCAGTAGTTTTTCTAAACGCGGTGACACAACAAAGCCATGCTCTGCGAGTTCAATGGCCTGTTCAAATAATGTTGCCCAAGGCAGCAGCCCATATTTATCATGCGCCATTTTTAGTGTTGCCATTAAACCGGGGACACCAACAGAGCGTCCGCCAACAACAGCATCCCTCCAACTTAATGGCTTACCGCTTTTATCTAAAAACAACTCACTATTCGCTGCAGCAGGCGCTGTTTCTCTGCCATCAAAGCTGGTTAATTTTTGCTTTTTATTATCCCAATAAAGCATAAAAGTACCACCACCAATACCTGATGATTGAGGCTCAACAAGGGATAAAACTAGCTGTACTGCAATCGCGGCATCAACAGCACTCCCGCCCTGTTTTAAAATACTATAACCTGCTTTGCTTGCATAAGGGTTCGCGGCAGCCACCATAAACTGATTGCCATGCACGGCTTTTTTATCGACATACCCTGTCGCTGCCTCAGGCTCTCTTTCTTCTCGTTGTAGACTGTTAGCAAGTGCAATTGATGTACTAGTGATCAGCAGCAAACTCGCCGCAGATAAAGTGATTATTTTTTTGGGGAACATTTTTTCAACTTTTAAAGTGTATAGAGATTACGAAGTAGACTTTTTATTATGCCTAAACGATAACTGAAATTGATTAAACTGTGCAAATTTATTTAGTAAAGGTTGGTAGCGCTTTAATGCTAATGAATTATTGTTACCTTCAAGTAGAGCTAAAGCATAGCAACACGCTTCAAGACTGGATAAAGCATTTGCTTTCGCCACTTTACGAATGAGGTATTGGCCGTTATTTGCTAATGATTCTGGCAAACACACTTGCGGTAACCGCTGCAAATTTTCAGAAAGCATAAACATTTTATAGGCTTTTTTCCATGTGCCATCAAGAATAACCAAACAATGCGCCTTTGAACTGTTTTCTATATTAATCATACCATTAGCTTGAAAAGCTAACACTTTAGCGTCTTCACTTGGGTAGAGAAGTAAAGCCTGATATTGCGCTAGCACTGTTGCTAGTTCTTCATTGTTGGTAAAATTTTCACCGACAATTATTTGACAATGTTTTAACGATCTAGTTAGTAATGCAACGGTTCCCTTACTATGATCAACTTCATTTGGGTGCTGCAAAACCACGATAGGAATAGTATTATCAATAGCCGTGATAAAGGCACAAATACAGGCTTTTCCAGGCCGTTGGCAATGTTGACATAAAGCTCTAGACATAAAAGTTTAACGATATAAATTATTGAATTTAATTGTATTAGCCATCATTGTATACTTATCTTTGATTATCTTCAGCAGTAAACAAGCATAAAAAATAAAACTCATGAAATTAACGTCCCTGCCATTAGCGCCGCAACAATACACTATAACAGGCCTCATTGCGCTAATCGCTATCTTTATCTTTATTGCTGAGCAAGTTATTGGTAGTACCTTCACCGATATTTTAGTGTATCAAAGACAGTTAATCGGCCAAGGAGAGATCTGGCGCTTATTCACAGGGCATTTTCTGCATACCAATAGCTACCACTTGCTACTTAATCTCGCTGCTTTAGTTTTGTTATGGCTATTGCATGGTCGGTTTTACAGCAGATCAAAGTATAGCTTATTATTTGTATTATCTGCGTTAACAACAAGCCTAGGTATGTATTACTTCACCCCAGAGCTTCAACAATATGTGGGCTTATCAGGTGTTTTGCATGGCGTTTTTGTTTTTGGTGCTGTGATGGATATTTGCGCAAATGATAAAACCGGTTATTTGCTATTTATCGGTGTTTGGCTGAAGATCATTCATGAACAAGTTTATGGCGCTAGTGCAGATGTTAGTGCGTTAATTGAAGCGAGTGTTGCGGTTGATGCGCATTTGTGGGGAGCTTTGGGCGGCTTACTATTTTCTATGATATACCTTGTTATGCCAAATGGCATAAATGACGATTTACCCCGTTAAGGATAAATCGTCGTACTTCTCTTTTTTCTTCCAGCTTATTCAAGACTAAAACGATTAAAGTGTACTTTCAAAAAGTTTAAAAATGCGGCGGTACTCATCTAACCATGAGCTAGGCTGTACAAAGCCATGAGGCTCTACAGGGTAAATAGCCGTTTCAAAATCTTGTTTTTCAAGCTCTATTAAGCGCTGTACTAAACGTACTGTATCTTCAAAAAACACATTATCATCAACCATAGGTGCGTTGATCAGTAATGGCTTCTCTAACCCTTCGGCAAAATAAATTGGTGAACTGCGCTCGTAAGCAATAGCATCATCTTCAGGAGTATTTAAAATATTCGAAGTGTAACCATGATTATAATAAGCCCAATCAGAGACTAAACGAATGGCTGAGCCAGACTGAAATAACTCAGGATCAGTAAACATAGACATCAGGGTTAAAAATCCACCATAAGATCCACCGTAGGTGCCAACACGTTTTGGATCCACATTGGCATTTTCAACTAACCAATGTACACCATCACGCATATCTTCTACTTCTACTTTCCCCATATGGCGATAAATACTCGTACGCCAATCTCGACCGTAACCCGCAGAAGCGCGATAATCCATGTCAATAACAACATAACCTTGCTGCACTAAGAGTGAATGGAACATAAACTCACGAAAATAACCTGACCAACCAAGATGAGAGTTCTGTAAATATCCGGCACCGTGGGTGAACATTACTGCGCGATTCTTGTCTGCCATTTTATCATAATTCTTAGGCAAATAAACCCGTGAATAGATAGGTGTATCTTGGTGAGAAGAAGGAATCGCTACAATGCTAGGCGCTGTCCATGGCATTGCTTTAAATTGCTCAGATACTGTGTGGGTAATTTGATTGGCTTTACCATTTGAGCTTAGCGTTTTCACAAATAGCTCCGGCGGCATCGTTAAACTAGAGTGCTGAATCAACAGCTTAGACTCATCAGGGCTTAGTTCATAATCATTCATGCCACCTAAGTCTGTTAATGCCGTTAAATTTTTATTGAAATCCACTTGATAAATTTCATAAATGCCAGGATGTTTTTTGTTACCTTTAAACACAAAACGCTGCTGATCGTTTGTTAAGGTGACATCTCTTACTTCAAATTTACCAGAGGTTAATTGCTGAGTTTTACCTTTACCATCAGCCGTAAAAGCTTTGACATAAAGATGCGAATAGCCACTTTCTTCCGATAAAAAATATAAACTTTTATCATCTGTTGTTGAATTGATCCAACCAAACTCATTAAAGCTCCAGTTAATCCATGCATCATCATGTAGTTTATGTTGGCTTACAAGTTCATTGGTAGCAAAATCAACACTGGTTAACCAACGTGTTTTATTATCCCAAGCTTCCAGCATAAAGGCGATTTGACTACCATCATCGCTCCATTTCACACTATGCCACATTTGCAATAAATGAATGTTACGTGGCTGTTTTTCACTAGTGTAACGCTTACCTTGGCGAGCATAGTTTTCTTTTTTAACAGCAGCTAAAACATCCGTATCAAAGTCAGGCAAGGTTTTGTATGACAAGGCTGATTTTTCACCTTTAGTTAAATCAAGCATAAACAACGATTCACTATATTGGCGATTATTTGCCACTCGAGCACGTACTTTTTCTGCCGCAATAACACCATCATCAGTAATATAGTTAGGCATGATGTCAGTCTTGTCTCGACTTGATTTCGCTGACGTGATGCTAACAAAAAGTTTATCCCCTGACGGCGACAAACTCGCATGACTTACTCTATTGCCTTTACCAAAATAAAATTTAGTTTCTGTGATAGTTGTATTTTGCGCTGCTAAATCTTGTTTTTTCTCAGCAGTTAATTGCTTATTTCTATGCTGTAAAGCAATGTAGTCTATAAGCTTATGCTGCTCTTTAGCTAAATAACGACTTGGTGCTTGCAAACCTTGAGGCTTTTCAGCCATTTGTAAGTTAGCCAGCTCAATGATCTGCCCTGTAGTTAAGTTGTGCGCGTAAAAAATATTACCAACACGATATGCCACGTTGCCGTTAGTTAGAAACATCGCATTGCTTTCACTGGCTGAGGTAAAAGTTAATTGCGTGACCGATTGCTCACGTAAATCTTTGACAAAAACATTGCCCTTGAAAGTATAAACTTCATGGCTCCCTGCTTGATTTACTATGGCATTTTTATCTGCAGCAAGGTGCATATTAGCCGGCGAAACCTTAGCGCCATTGCCCGTGTCATTAACAAGGTTTTTTACAAAAAGATCTGTAAGAGGATTACCTTTTCGCTTTTGTTGATAATAAATAGTGTCACTGTCATCTCCCCAGTACCACGACTGTGGAGCACGGCCAAACCAATCAGGATCGGCCATGATTTGCTCTAAAGTAATGGTGGTATCTTGTTTAGCAGAATTTTCATGACTTAGCTCAGGTAAAACAACAGCAACTGGTGTTTGTGAAGGTGAAGTTTCGGAGCTTGGACTTTCTGTGCTGACGCAAGCAACTAAAGAGAGACTTAAGGCTGCAGTAATTAATTGTAATTTCATAAATTTAAGGTCTTTTCCAGAGTAGATAGCAGTTAACAGTTATACTGTTCAAATGCTTAATAATCAATACGACGTGTCCACTAGGGTATGATAATTTGCATGGCAAGTGTAATGGAAAGCTACCAGTTGCTGAATTTATCGGATGAATTCCCTCCCCTCTATTGATTATGCTAGACTTGCTAGCTTCTTTTAAGCCTACCCTCACGATTATGCAAACCAGACAAAACAAACAAACTTGTTTTTGCGGCACGAACCTTACTTTTGAGCAGTGTTGCCAGCCTTTAATTCACGCGAGAAAATATGCCCAAACGCCAGAGCAACTAATGCGCTCCCGTTTTAGTGCTTATGCAACAAACGCGTATCAATATATATTTGATACCTATGCAAAGCCAAGCCAAGCAGAGCTGTCCGTTGAAGATATTCAAGACTCTGGTAAAGGTAGTCATTGGTTTGCGCTCATTATTCATTCCAATACAATTTTGCACAAGGATAAAGCGCAGTTCGTCGAATTCTCTGCCTTCTATATAGCTGATGATAATGTCTATGAGATGCGGGAAAAGTCACGTTTTATATTAGAAGAAGCAAATAAGCATGAGCAGTGGCGCTATATTGATGGTGATATCATTAAGCACTGTCTGTTAGAAAAGGTAACGCGAAAGCAGATTTGTCCTTGTAATAACTACCCTACCGCTTGGCCTTCATCAATAGCGAATAAAAAAGGCAAAAAATATAAACAGTGCTGCGGCAAGTAACCTAAACATGTCACGGTCACCGATGGACTTTACGCTGCGGTATCTACAAGCAGGCTTGATTTAACCAAAGACATTTGAATGTTTTTCAACCAACCTTCTGCATCCATGACTAATCGCTTATTCAAAACGGCGTCAGTTTTGTGCTCAGCATGTTTAGCCTGACACACTAAGGTAGTATTTCCCATAATATTACTAGCAATATGCTGAGCATCATCACGAAAAGCCAGTGCTTTAGGCTGCAAAGCATCAGTTAAGTGGATATTTTCAATATTATTTTCTTTAATATCTCGTGCTTGATTAAAAGCATTAATTTGCTCGAGTTTTTGCAAGGCTAGCGGGGCTTGCTCGGGTAAATCAAAGCGCTTTCTGAGCACGTTAGTATTAAGTGTTTTTTCATCTACTTCATGATGAGGTAAAACAAACTGACTTTGCTCTCTAACATCATCACAAAGCATGGCGAGCATTAACGAAAAATCCGCACGTCTTGCTTGATGAACACTTTCATTTAATTGCTCACCCAGTTGCAACTCATGTAATAGCGCCTTTGATTTTGATGGCTCAGCGCGTGAACCATCCAAATCTAAGGTATTATTAAAGGCTTGTTTTACTGCATCTAAGGCCAATGAATATGCTCTTTTTACTGAAAAAGTGTTAGTAAAAAAGCTATCGGCTAAACAATTAAAAACTTTAGAAATTTTTCGCTTTTAATCTATGTTGTTCAATCGTTATTCAACTGGCCATGTTAAAGTAAATGTTGCGCCACCCAAATCGCTATCGGCAACACTTGCGCTGCCATGGTGCCATTCCATAATTCTCGCCACTATAGCTAAACCTAAGCCAAAGCCGCCTGTTTCCCTATTTCGTGAGTTATCGCCACGTGAAAAAGCATCAAAGATAACCGCTTTAAATTCATCAGACACGCCATTACCATTATCTTCAACACTAAGTTGACAAAACTTATTCTGCTTCCCCGTACCATCAGGCTGAACCATAGCAATGGTAACCCTAACTTGACCTGCACCATATTTAATTGCATTGCTAATAAAATTATTAAGTGCTCTGTCTATGAAATGATGATCACAAATGGCCGACAAACTTGGGGTCTTATCAACCAATTCAATATTCGCTCCTAACTGTTCGTGATTAGCTATTTGTTTAGTCACTAAATCATGCATATTTTCACTGGTAAAATGAAGCTCAGGTTTATCACTATCAAAAGCGGCATAAATTAGCATTTCATTGATTAACTCTTCTAACTCACGAACATCGTTATTTATCTGCTGCTCATACTTAGCTCGCTTATCTTCATCTTTTATAGTCGATAACATTTGCAAAGCAAACTTACTTCTTGCTAGTGGCGTTCTCAACTCGTGAGACACAGCACTGGTCAACTCTTTATGTGCATCAATTAAACGCTTTATTCTTAAAGCCATCATATTAAAAGAGTTGATCATGGGTGCAACCATACTCGACTTAGCCATTGGTGCGCTGGTATTAAAGTTTCCTTGCCCAAATTCGCTCGTGGCTTTTTTAAGCAGCTCTAAATCACGTGAAACAGGCCATAGCCAAAAGAAGATAATTGCGCCAATAGCCGCGAGTACTAGCACCCGATAGATTGCCTTAACTCTGGGGCGAGTAGGCATAGGCGCAGGCCCTAATGTGATAACTGAATCCGTATCCGGAATGACATAATGCAGAGTCACCATGCCGTCATAGTAGTAAACATGAGTGCTTTCGTGTTTCAACGCTTGGTGATCTTCATGCTCCATGGCATCAAAGGTTTTTAAACTAATTAATTTTAAAGGGAGTTTATATCGCTCACCTGTTTGTGCAACCAACTCTTGCCATTCAGTTTCTGGATGTTTCTGGACAAAATCGCCTACGGCCACCAACATAGTCTTATAACCCGTATAGGACTCAACATCTTGCTCAAGGTAGCTATTCCAAACATTATCAATTAGCCAAGAAAAAATGATAAAGGTAGAAATGATGAGAAAATAGAGACTGAAGAATGATCGTCCAGCAAAGTTAAGTCGTGAGGTCATTGTTAGCCTACTGTAAATTGGTAAAGTGAATAAAAACAAAAAAAGCGAAACAACTCATCGCTGTTTCGCTTAATTTAATGAAAGTTAACTCCATGCATCGGGTACAAATAAGTAACCTTGTCCCCAAATCGTTTTAATTCTAAAAGGTGTTTCAGTGTCATCAAATAGCTTTTTCCTTAAACGGGAAATTCTTACATCAACACTTCTGTCTAAACCATCATATTCACGGCCAACCACCGCTTTATATATATAATCACGATTTTGCACTTCCCCGGCTTTACTTGCTAGTAACCACAATAAATCAAACTCTTGACTGGTTAGGTCAACATTATCTCCCTGCAGAGTCACTTTGCGTGACGTTCTATTAATATGTAAGTCACCACAATTAACTTCACCGACTTCTTGAGATTGATTAGGTAATTGTCCACGACGTAATAATGCCGTTACGCGCGCTAGCAGCACTCTAGGCTCAACAGGTTTAATCACATAATCATCAGCGCCAATTTCTAGACCAAGCACTTGATCAAAGTCAGTTCCCTTTGCCGTTAACATTAATATTGGACCTGAAAAGTTGGGTCTTAAATCTCGGCAAACAGCAAAGCCATCTTTACCGGGCAGCATAATATCTAAAATAATAATATCTGGATTAAAAAGATCTACACGTTTTGCGACTGTATCTCCACGAAACTCTTGCTTTACATGATAACCTTCACTGGTTAAAAAATCGGTAACCATTTCAGATAACTGACGATCATCTTCAACTAATAATATTTTCTTTACTGAACCAGACATATGCGTTTCCTTTACTTAATATTTATTAACTGAGACAAGCTTAAACAAGTTACAGATCATTAACAATATGCTGTACTAGCTGTTACCGTTAAATTACATTATTTAACACTTTCAAGATAAATATGGTTAGTTATCAACCAAGTTAATTGGCTAATGCAAAAATAACTTGCGAGAGCACACTTAAACAAGCAAGATCACAGGCATTAATCCCCTTTTTATTCTGAGCCAAGTAACTATGAAAATAATTTCTTTTAACATTAATGGTCTACGCGCCCGTCTTCATCAATTACAAGCAATTATTGATAAGCATCAACCTGATATTATTGGCTTACAAGAAATTAAAGTGCACGATGAGGTTTTTCCTTTAGAGGCTGTTGAAGCGATGGGATATCATGTCTATTTTCATGGTCAAAAGGCACATTATGGCGTTGCTATGTTATGTAAAAAAGAAGCGGTGAATGTACAAAAAGGTTTTCCTACCGATGATGAAGAA